>NZ_CATJGZ010000090.1:0-100545 GCF_949740115.1 Bacteroides sp. 41_26 | reverse complement strand
TAAAAGTTAAACAGGCTGCTACACTAGATAGCAACCCATTTAACTTATTTAACTGTTTTTTCTTGCACAAATATTTGCGCAGGTCTTAGAATTCTGCGTTTCAAGAAAGATTTAAACTCTGTGGAACTCTGTGTTACTCTGTGGTGAGTTTCGCTCGTTTCTTTTCAGATATGAACAAGTGCTCTTATTATCCATTTTTAAACTGCCACAGGAAAATGTTTTAGAAAAATAGAGTACCTTTACGGCCGAAAGCTAAAAATGTACAGCATTGGATAATCATCGATATACTCATGGCGAAGAACTCGCTAATACACTCAGTCATGCTGCCGGAATTTTGCTGGGAGTTGTAGCAGGATACTTCCTGCTGGTAAAAGCAGCTACCGGTAGTGAGCCGAACTGGGCAGTTACCTGCATTACAGTCTATCTGGCAGGTATGTTATCGTCCTATATCAGTTCAACCTGGTATCATGCTTCCAGGCCGGGACCGAGAAAAGAATTGTTACGTAAATTTGATCACGGAGCTATCTACCTGCATATCGCAGGCACTTACACCCCATTCACACTATTAGTGATGCGGCATGCTGGCGGATGGGGATGGGGAATCTTCACCTTCGTATGGCTCTCTGCACTTGCAGGTTTTATTCTGAGTTTCAAGAAACTGAAAGAACACAGTAATCTCGAAACATGTTGTTACATTGGAATGGGTGCTTCCATCCTAATAGCCCTGAAACCATTAATGAACTGTCTTTCGGAGATAGGAGCCTCACCTGCTTTCTGGTGGTTGATAGGTGGAGGTGCTTCTTACATCATCGGCGCAGTATTCTATTCTCTTCGTAAACCTTATATGCATTCAGTATTTCATCTCTTCTGCCTGGGAGGTAGCGTAGGGCATATTATAGCAATCTGGACAATCTTATAAATCTTAAAAGTTTTCCGTTTTGGAAAACTTTCTGTATCAGGAAGAAAGAAAAGTTTCCCGAAATTTAATGTTAAAAGCCTTTATACCTATAAGTAAATCTCTTATCTTTGTCCCGGTTCCGGAACTAAAAAGAGGTTTAGTCACAAGGGAACGCTGTGCAAATCGGCGACAGTACCCGCTGCTGTAATTCCCTGAGAATCCGCACATTATGCCACTGTGCTTTATACATGGGAAGGCGTGCGAAGGAGGGATAAGTCAGAAGACCGGCCGGAACCAATGGACAATTAACAATGGACAGTTGACAATTGACAATTGACAGTTGGCAGTGAGCGATTACTGTTTATCCGATTTTAATTGCCGCCTATTTTTTTTATTAACCACTCAGTTGTCAAACATCAACTGCCTTTTGGTCAGCCAAAAACTGTCAATTGTCAATTGTCCACTGTCAACTGAACAAAGCTTTCGGGAGTTAAAGTTATGAATTACGCTGAAATTTGTATCATCAAACGTGATGGTAAAAGAGAAGATTTCTCTATTAGTAAAATTAAGAACGCTATAACCAAAGCGTTCAATGCCTCCGGCATCACCGAAGAGCAGCAGCTCGTGGCTGACATTACCATGAATGTCATCAGCCGTTTTTCCAATCCCACTATTACTGTAGAAGAGATTCAGGATCTGGTAGAAAAAGAATTGATGAAAGTACGGCCCGAAGTAGCCAAAAAGTACATTATCTACCGCGAATGGCGTAATACGGAACGTGATAAAAAAACTCAAATGAAACACGTAATGGATGGTATTGTAGCCATTGACAAGAACGATATAAATTTGAGTAATGCAAATATGAGTAGTCACACACCGGCTGGTCAGATGATGACTTTTGCATCTGAAGTGACCAAAGACTATACGTATAAATACCTGTTACCCAAACGTTTTGCAGAAGCACATCAGTTGGGCGATATTCACATCCACGATCTGGATTATTATCCGACAAAGACGACGACCTGTATTCAGTATGATATGGACGATCTCTTCGAACGTGGGTTCCGTACCAAGAACGGAAGTATCCGTACTCCACAAAGCATACAAAGCTATGCAACACTCGCCACTATCATCTTCCAGACCAACCAGAATGAGCAGCATGGCGGACAAGCAATCCCTGCATTCGACTTCTTCATGGCGAAGGGAGTAAGTAAGTCATTCCGCAAACATCTGAGTTCATTCATCAGTTTCTACGTTGCAATGGAAAGTAACACAGCTGTAGAAGAAAAAGCGATCCGCGCATTAATAGAAGAACACCTTCCTTCTATCAAAACCAGCGAACTGGAACGCGAAACACTACGTATGGCACTGACTGCCTTGCAGATCAATATAGACAAAGAACATCTGGCACGGATCATAGAGAAAGCCTACTTTCAGACTCGTAAAGATACGCACCAAGCTATGGAAGGCTTTATCCATAACCTCAACACAATGCATTCGCGTGGAGGCAACCAGGTGGTATTCAGTTCTATAAATTACGGAACAGATACTTCCGCCGAAGGACGTATGGTGATTGAAGAACTACTGACAGCCACTATCGAAGGGCTCGGTACCCGCGGAGAAGTACCTGTATTTCCCATTCAAATATTTAAGGTGAAAAACGGAGTATCTTACTCAGAAGAAGATTATCAAAAGGCAATGAGTGATTTTGAAGCAGCAGAGGAAGGGCGCATGACCTTCAGTGCTCCCAACTTCGATCTTTTTCTGAAAGCCTGTCGTACAACAGCCAAGGCACTGTTCCCCAATTTCATGTTCCTGGATGCACCGTTCAACCAAAACGAAAAATGGGATGCCAACGATCCGAAACGTTATCGCTATGAATTGGCAACAATGGGCTGCCGTACACGTGTATTTGAAAACGTTGCCGGAGAAAAGTCTTCATTAGGACGCGGAAATCTCTCATTCACCACTTTGAATATGCCCCGTCTGGCTATTGAGGCACGCATTAAAGCGGAAAGCATCATTGAAGACAAGCGCAATACGGATGCCATTGAGATGAAAGCCAAAGAGATTTTCCTGGAATCAGTACGTGAAATGGCCACTCTGGTGGCAGATCAGCTTTACGCCCGATATCAATATCAACGTACTGCACTGGCACGTCAGTTCCCATTTATGATGGGTAATAACGTATGGAAAGGAGGCGGTAGCCTGAATCCAAATGAAGAGGTAGGCGATGTATTGCGCAGCGGTACACTGGGTATTGGCTTCATCGGCGGACACAATGCCATGGTAGCACTCTATGGCAAAGGACATGGTCACAGCGATAAAGCATGGAATACTTTGTATGAGACTGTGATGGAAATGAATAAAGTAGTAGACGAATATAAAGCTAAATATAACCTTAACTATTCTGTGCTGGCAACTCCAGCCGAAGGCCTTTCCGGACGTTTCACCCGGATGGACCGCCGTAAATATGGTAAAATTGAAGGGGTAACTGATAATGATTACTACGTAAACTCTTTCCATGTAGATGTAAAAGAGCCTATCAGCATCGTAGAAAAAATTAAACGTGAGGCCCCCTTCCATGCCATTACACGCGGAGGACACATCACTTATGTAGAACTGGATGGTGAAGCACAGAAGAATATACGTGCTATCGCTAAAATCGTAAAGGTTATGTATGACGAAGGTATCGGCTATGGCTCCATTAATCATCCGGTAGATACCTGTCACAACTGTGGATACAAGGGAGTCATTTATGACAAATGCCCAGTATGCCGAAGTGAGAATATTTTGCGTATGCGCCGCATCACCGGCTATCTGACAGGTGATTTAAGTTCATGGAATTCAGCCAAGCGGGCGGAAGAAAAAGACAGAGTGAAACACTTGTAGAGTTGAAAATTGAAAGTTGAAAATGAAAAATTACTATTCAGCATGACAACGCACGCAGCTAATTTTCCATTTTCAACTTTCAATTTTCCATTTTCAATTAAATCAAATGAAGACTCTCAACTTACTATACACTTATCCGGAAACGATAGTAGATGGTGAAGGCATCCGGTACTCCATTTATCTGGCAGGATGCCGCCATTGTTGTCCGGGATGTCACAACCCGGAGAGCTGGAACCCATGTGCCGGTGAAGAGCTGACAGAAGAACGAATCATGGATATGATCCGTGAAATAAAAGCGAATCCACTATTGGATGGAGTAACCTTCTCGGGAGGTGATCCGTTTTTCAATCCTGAAGCTTTTCTCTTATTAGTGAAACGGATAAAGGAAGAAACCCGGCAAAACATCTGGTGTTACACCGGATATACCTATGAAGAGATACAGGCACAGCCCCGGTTAGCAGCAGCCTTACCTTATATTGATGTGCTTGTAGAAGGGCGTTTCATACAAGCACTCTATTCGCCTCATCTGGAATTCAGAGGAAGTAGCAACCAACGGGTGATTCGCCTGCACCGCTAAAAAAACTTATATTCAACTGACCACAACAACTGAAAATGTTTTTGTTTTGTTTAATTGGCAAGACTAAAGCATTTTTCGTTTATGAACCAAACACTTACTCCAAAAGCTTCTGACAAAGAAGAAACAGACGGTCTGCCCCTTCCGCGACGGATATGGGCGGTAGTAGCCATATCTTTTGCGCTTTGTATGTCGGTACTTGATATTAATATTGTAAATATCGTGTTGCCCACTCTTTCACACGACTTCGATGTATCTCCTTCCGTTATCACATGGATTATGAACGGATACCAGCTGGCAATCGTAATTTCATTATTATCTTTTTCTTCGTTGGGAGAAATATACGGATACCGACGTGTTTATCTCTCGGGAATAGCGCTCTTTTGCATCACCTCATTAATCTGCGCACTGTCTACTTCATTCTGGACACTGACACTTGCACGTATCTTTCAGGGATTCAGTGCTTCTGCCATTACCAGCGTGAACACAGCCCAATTACGTACCATCTATCCACGCAACCAGATTGGACGCGGAATGGGAATCAATGCAATGGTAGTTGCCATATCCGCAGCTGCAGGACCTTCCATAGCAAGCGCCATACTTGCCGTCAGTTCATGGCACTGGCTATTTGCCATCAACATACCTTTAGGATTAACAGCCCTGATACTCGGACACAAATATCTACCCCGGAAAGAAGAACGTTCCAAACGTAAGTTTGATATAAAAAGTGCTATTACCAACGCAGTTACATTCGGGCTACTTATCTATACAATGGACGGATTTGCTCACCACGAGCGAATGGACTACATTGTCATTCAAATAGTTATATTGGTTATAGTGGGCATCTACTACGTTCGCCGGCAATTGGGACAATCCTCTCCGCTTTTGCCGTTGGATTTACTAAAAATACCCATTTTCACTTTATCCATCAGCACTTCCATCTGTTCGTTTACCGCACAGATGCTGGCGATGGTTTCCCTGCCTTTTTTCCTGCAAAACACGTTGGGACACAGTGAGGTTATGACTGGTTTACTACTGACCCCATGGCCTATTGCCACTCTGATTACCGCACCTACAGCCGGATACCTTGTTGAACGCATCCATCCGGGAATCCTGGGAAGTATCGGTATGATACTTTTCGCAACCGGACTCTTTTCACTGTCTACACTCACCGCAGAATCAACCGATCTCAGCATTATCTGGCGATTGGCACTATGTGGTGCAGGCTTCGGTCTGTTTCAAACACCCAATAACAGCACGATCATATCCTCCGCACCTACCGCACGGTCGGGAGGAGCCAGCGGAATGTTGGGAATGGCAAGGTTATTGGGACAAACATTCGGAACAACACTTGTTGCATTGCTATTCAGCTTCATAGCACATGAAAAGAGTACTTCCGTCTGCTTGCTCGTAGGAAGTGGATTTGCAGTGGTAGCAGCTATTATCAGCGGATTACGGATTTCTCAACCTTCAACGGTAAAGTAATATCATGTATTTCCTCCATATACCTCAACAAAAGCGATACACAGAGTATATATATTGCCTGCATGCAGGATACGCCCAGCGTACATACAGCCAAGGCGTACTCTGCATGCAGGCAAAGTAGTTCTCACATACCGGTACTTTACAGACCCGCTAACAGCTGTGACAATTCTTTCCGCCAGTCCATACCATTCTCCGGTTGATAAGTATGTAGCCCAAATTCTTTGCCGATATATATATTCGAAGCTCCATCGTCAACAAAAAGTGTTTCGGAAGGAAGCATACCACTATCTTTCAACATATAGTTAAATATTTCTGGTTCAGGCTTGGTGCAACCTATCTGATAAGACAGATACAATTTATCACAATAATCCGTCAAAGGCTTTCCCTGAGAAGAAAATCCGGGACTGCATGCCCACGACATTACATAGGGGTTCGTATTACTTAAAATATATACATGATAAGACTTTCTGAGTTCCAGCATATAATCAAGCTTGCGTATATCTACCCCCGTGAAGAATCCCAGCCATGCCTGTCTGGTCTCCTCCATTGTCAGCTCACGTCTGCACAACTCTCCCAGTTTATCCCGAAATCCTTCTGCTGTCAGTTTACCCTCTTCCAGCTCCTGGAAAATACCAGTCTGATGATACTTATCCAAACGTGTTTCTGCATCTTTCAGTCCTAACTTAATAAAGGCTTGAACCGCTTTATCACGATCTATGTCAGCAATGACACCCCCAAAGTCAAATACGATATTCTTTACCATAATACTCGATGTTATATTTAGGGCAAAGATAAGTCTTATCCTCCTATGAGACAGTGTATAAGTGCTTGATCTTCATCAAAAAGAAGAACTCATTGTACAATCTGAGATTTGGCATCAATGCCGTAAAAACAAAATCCGACCTATGACAACGATCAAACCAACTGCAAGAATAATAAACAAGGCCTTTTTTCGTATAAAGACAACTACAAAAGAAGAATCATAACTCTATACAAACTAAACAATTATGGTTATCTACATAAAATTCTCTATAAATAGAATAATTATCAATAAAACATATATAATTACTATCTAAATTATACCAGAAAAAGTCGTTATTTGTAAAATCAAGTAAAACAACATCTATGACTCTACTTAACAAACTCAGTTACAAAGTAAAATGTACTTATAATAATTACTTCTGGAAACAAACCCTCAAGAATATGAAGCAGGAAATCTGCGTATATTATTCAACACATCCTTCTGAAGACGATGAAATAAACAAAGCACTTTCATACATGAAGCAACATACACTATGTACTTTCCTTTCTCCTTTTATTGAGAAATACGACAGTAAAAATATAGCAGTGTACAAAGATCCTAAAAACGGATTACTTTATGTTATGCACGAAAAGAAAAAACTCTATTTTAAACGATCTTATAATCCTACAACCGTAAGATTCTGCTACTGTGGACTTATCACGGAACAGGACCCCGATTCTCCTCACTGTTATACGGATAGCAAATTTAAGGTAGAAAATAAAGAAGTTCTATTCGATATCGGGAGTGCAGAAGGCATATTTGTACTTTCAAATATAGAGAAAGTCAGCCATGCAGTCTTATTTGAAAAAGACCGGGAATGGGTAGAAGCACTCGAAGCTACCTTCGCACCATGGGCAGAAAAGATAACCATATTTCCCCAATATGTATCAGATCATAATGATGAAGAAAATATAAGCATCGATACGTTTTGTACAACATATGCTCACCGACCCGATTTTATCAAGATAGATGTGGAAGGAGCAGAACAGACCGTTCTGAATGGAATGGAAAATCATCTGAACACCATCCCGCTAAAGATAGCTTTATGCACTTATCACAAAGCCGGAGACTATGATCAATTCTATGAATGGCTTTCCGAAAAAAAATTCAAAATCACTCCTTCAAAAGGGGTGATGATATTCCTGAATAATATCCGGTTACTCACTCCACCTTATTTTAGAAAGGGATTAATAAGAGCTTATAAATAAAAAGAAGGTACAGAGGTTTTATAATATAATCCTCTGTACCTCCTATATGTTCTGTACTGAAATTATCTTAAAAGAAGAATCTCAATATATCATTAAAGTTAGCCCATATCAACAATCCGAAAAGCAGGAACATACCTACCATCTGTGCATACTCCATAAACTTATCACTCGGTTTGCGACGCGCAATGATTTCGTAGAAAAGGAATAATACATGTCCGCCATCTAATGCAGGGATAGGCAAAATATTCATAAAGGCAAGAATAATAGAGAGAAATGCCGTCATATACCAGAACTGATGCCAGTCCCAGGTAGCGGGGAAAATACTTCCGATTGTTCCGAAACCACCCAACTGCTTAGCTCCTTCTTTTGAGAAGAGATATTTCATATTGCCAACATAGCCTTTCAATGTTTTCACTCCTAAGTGCACACCGGCAGGGAAAGATTCAAAGAAACCATATTCCTTAGTAACCATCGGCATCACCCGATTCATAGGCTGTGCATAAACACCGATACGGAAAGCAGAATCTGTACCTAAAGTTACAGTATCCATCTCTCCGGCACGAACATAAGTCAACGTGATCTGATGCAGATCTACAGTATCGTTACTCAAAGTTGATGCCTTCTGTTTACGTGCCGCCATCTCTTCAAGATAATCAAAATAAGAAACAGGTTTGCCATCAAGTGCTATAATACTATCACCCGGCATAAGGCCAGCCTGAGCTGCATGTGAATTAGCTATTATACTATCTACCACATAAGGCACTCGGAAAGAAGCAAAACGCACACTATCAGCCATCAAACGCTGCATCATATCTTCGGGAATATAAACTGAAGCTTTCTGTCCTCCACGAAGTACAGTCACTTCACGTGCATCAGCAACCTGGCTCAACACATCAGCATCATAACGCAGAAACTCCACACCATCAGCTGATAACAGCACATCACCATCCTGAAAACCTACAGCCTTAGCAGTCTCATTGAACTGCATACCCAACGGTGCTTCCTGAATTTTAATATATTGATCACCCCAGGTGAAAAGAATCATAGAATAGATGAACAATGCCAACAGGAAATTGAACAATACGCCACCTACCATTATCAACAATCGTTGCCAAGCCGGTTTAGAGCGAAACTCCCATGGTTGTTCAGGCTGTTTCATCTGATCAGTATCCATTGACTCGTCTATCATCCCGGAGATCTTGACATAACCACCCAAAGGCAACCAGCCTACGGCATATTCTGTATCACTCTTCTTTGGCTTAAACTTGAAAAGAGTGAACCAGGGATCAAAGAATAAACAAAACTTTTCGACCCGCACTTTGAATAGACGGGCAAAGAGAAAATGTCCCCCTTCGTGTATAATAACAAGCAACGAAAGGCTCATTATCAACTGGAGGGCACGGATTAAGAATGTTTCCATCGGTTTATTTACAATTTTACTATTTACTATTTACTATTAGCTCAGTGGCTATGCGGCGGGCTTCGGCATCAGTTGCCACATAGTCATCATACGTAGGAACCTGTACGAACGAAGCACGTTCCATCGTCTGCTCTATTACATTACTCATTGCAAGGAAGCCTATCTCATCACGCAGAAAAGCAGCAACCACCACTTCATTGGCGGCATTAACGATACAAGGCATATTGCCTCCGCGATACATAGCTTCATAAGCCAGAGCCAGATTGCGGAAACGTTTGGTATCAGGCTGTTCAAAGGTGAGACTGGTACACTTGGCAAAATCCAAACGATCAAACGAAGAAGCAACGCGGTCGGGATAAGAAAATGCATACTGAATAGGCAAACGCATATCAGGCATACCTAATTGTGCCTTTACAGCACCATCTTCAAACTGCACCATCGAGTGAATAACTGATTGAGGATGCACCACCACTTCTATCTGACTTGGCTGCACACCGAACAACCATTTAGCTTCAATCACCTCAAAACCTTTATTCATCATAGAAGCAGAGTCGATTGTAATCTTAGCCCCCATCTCCCAGTTAGGATGCTTCAACGCCTGTACTTTGGTGACAGTTTGCAACTGTTCCAGAGTATAGGTACGAAACGGACCACCAGAAGCAGTCAGTATTACTTTTTCAATAGGGTTTCCCACCTCACCGGAAAGACATTGAAAGACTGCTGAATGTTCCGAGTCTACAGGTAAAATAGGAGTACGGTATTGCTGCGCCAATACATTAATTAATTCTCCGGCAACAACCAGCGTTTCCTTGTTTGCCAAAGCAATGGCCTTGCGGGCACAAATAGCATTAATCGTAGGTTTCAGACCAGCATATCCCACCATAGCGGTCAACACAATATCTATGGGTCCGGACTCTACAATCTGGCACAAGGCTTCGGCACCGGCATATACTTTAATAGGTAATTCGCTCAGTGCCTCTTTCAGTTGATCATATTTCTCTTCGTTAGCTATAACTACGGCCTCAGGCTGAAACTTTCGTGCCTGGGCTATAAGCATATCTACTTTATTATTGGCTGTCAGGGCATATACCTCATACAATTCGGGATGTTCTTCAATCACCTGTAGAGCTTGCGTACCAATAGAGCCTGTAGAGCCCAGTATAGCTATTTGTTTCTTTTTAATCTCTTTATTCATGATTTAGAATACAATGTACTTTTCGGGATTCACCGGACGTCCTTTATTCCACAATTCAAAATGCAAATGAGGACCTGTAGTAAGTGTTCCACTATTTCCAACCAAGGCAATGGCTTCTCCTGCCTGTACCTTATCACCTTCACGTTTCAATAATGAACCACAATGTTTATATATAGAGACGAAGTCCTGATTGTGCTGTACTTCTATCAAATAACCGGTTTCGGCTGTATAGGTACTCAGAATAACCGTACCATCCAACGTAGCGAGTACACTCTCGTTGGGATTGGCAGCTATATCCGTTCCGTAGTGCTTCTTCTCAGCATCGAAGTGAGCAGAAATCATACCACGCGTAGGACGATAAAAAATCAGTCCGTTCACATTAGGCTGCGAAGTGATAGAGGTAAGGTTGTACTTCTCTGCTTCCTCATACTGGCGGCGGAATTCCTCTTCACGTTTGGTACGTTCCATCAGAGAGTCCTTACGCAAAGTTGTCAGTGTATCCATACTTTGTACGGAGTCAACACGGACTTTTCCGCTAAAGATATCCTGAATATTCATAATATACAGATTCTGCCGTTCTACCAGTTGTTGCAGAGAATCCACACGTAAAGCGTTAGCCACTATCTGGTTACGAACCTCACTATTCATATATCCGGGAAGATAGTTGCGCAAAGGAGTGAAAGCAATAATAATGGCAGCAATCAAAAAAAGAATAGTCAACACAGAAAGCAAAACAGAAAGACCATTCAATTTTGATACACGAATCCCCACCACCTCTTCGAGTGTATTCTCGTTGATAATAGTGAGTTTATACTTGAACTTTATATTGTTCCAAAAGGCTTTACTGCGTTTCTTCTTTGGCATTATTTTATCGTATTGCGTACAAATGTAAGCATTTCGCTAATTCTTTCTACTACTGATTACACAGATTAACACTGATTCATTCTTCTTCAAGTTCATCAAGATTCAGTAACCCTTCGGGCAAATCAACCACAATGAGTTTCCGTTCCTGATCAATACCTTTAATAAACTCTTCCTGTGCAGGTACCAACAGTTCTTCACCATCCGGACGTTCTACCACAAAAAGCGTGTTAACAGTAGATGTGTCTACATCTGTCACTTCTCCCAAATCGCCGTGAGTGTCATCCTTCATACGGAAACCAACAAAGAAATCCCAGGAGAGTTCTCCCGGTTCCGCTTCGTTCACATGCTCTATAGGGAAATATACATCTACATTGGTAAACATACGGGCACGCTCGGCAGTATCTACTCCTTCAAGTTTCACCAAAGCTGTGGAGTCAGAACGAAAACGGTACTCTTCTATAAAAAAAGGAACAAAAATACCGTCGAGCAGACAAATAAAGTAGTCACAATCAACACGGTCGAAGATGTCATCTGTAAAAGTGAACGACAACTCACCATGTATACCATGAGGTTTATTAAAAAATCCTATTTTATATACTTCTTCTTTTCTTATCATATTCGTGTAATTCGCGCACCAATAGCATTCAACCGACCCTCAATATTCTGGTAACCACGATCTATCTGCTCTATATTATGAATACGACTAATCCCTTCGGCACTCATTGCAGCAATCAGCAAAGCAATACCGGCACGAATATCAGGTGAAGTCATATTACCACCACGCAATTTGAAACCGTGATTATGTCCGATTACAACAGCACGGTGCGGATCACAAAGTATTATCTGCGCTCCCATATCTATCAGTTTATCTACAAAGAACAGGCGGCTTTCAAACATCTTCTGATGTATCAGCACACTTCCCTTGGCTTGTGTGGCTACTACAAGCAGTACACTAAGTAAGTCGGGGGTAAGTCCGGGCCAGGGCGCATCGGCAATAGTCATAATAGAACCGTCAATAAATGATTCTATCTGGAAGTTTTCCTGTGCAGGAACATAAATATCATCTCCACGCTGTTCCAGTTTAATACCAAGACGACGAAAACTTTCAGGAATAATACCCAGGTTTTCGTAAGAGACGTTCTTTATAGTGATTTCACTCTTTGTCATAGCCGCCATACCGATAAAACTACCTACCTCAATCATATCAGGCAGTACTGTATGTTGTGTGCCATGCAACTCTTCCACCCCTTCAATAGTCAGAAGATTAGATGCAATACCACTGATCTTAGCCCCCATCCGGTTGAGCATCTTACAGAGCTGTTGTAAATAAGGTTCACAGGCAGCGTTGTAAATGGTAGTGGTTCCTTTCGCCAGAACAGCAGCCATCACAATGTTGGCAGTTCCGGTTACGGAAGCTTCATCCAACAACATGTAAGTACCATGCAGGTTATCTGCAGTAATTTCATAAACACCACGTTCATCGTTGTATCTGAAATCAGCTCCCAGACTCTGAATACCGATAAAGTGGGTATCCAAACGGCGACGACCAATCTTATCACCACCGGGTTTGGAAATCATAGCTTTACCAAAACGAGCTACCATAGGCCCTATCAGCATCACAGATCCCCGCAGGCTGGAACATTTCTTCAGAAACTCATCACTTTCCAAATAGGCCATATCTACATTTTCAGCTTTGAAACTATACGTATCAACACCTTGCTTTGCAACTGTCACCCCCATATCTCTCATCAGCTGAATAAGATTATTAACGTCCAGAATGTCGGGAATGTTATTTACTATTACTTCCTCAGCAGTAAGCAATGTAGAGCAGATAATCTGCAACACTTCGTTTTTAGCACCCTGCGGATGAATCTCTCCACACAGTTTGTGCCCTCCTTCGATTACAAATGAAGCCATATGATTAGTAGTTAGTAGTTAGAATTTAGTAGCTAGTAGCTGGAATTCAGTAGTAAGTAGTTAATAGTCAGATTTTAGTAGTTGGTAGCTCAAACAACACGTCACATGGATTCTAGCGACTTACTACTAGCTACTTACTACTTAATCAATATTTTCTTCTCTGATTATTATTCCGGTTATTGGTATAATTCGTTTTCGGACGATAGTTCTGTGCCAGACGCTCTGCCATCAAACGAACAATATCATCATCCATCTGTAGTTTTCCACCGGAAAGTTCAGACAGATCCTCAGCAATCTTACGATCATCTACCGTATCCTTATTCCAGGCCATATAATCTTTCTTCATATGGTTACAAATAAGAGCGATCAGATTTTTCTTTTCATCTCCTTCCGGAAATTCACATGCTTTATTAATAAGTATCTCAAGCGTACGTCCGTAATGGCGATAGCGAATTTTAGTACTTGGATAAGGGATAGGTTCCGGTTTTGTCCCTAAGTTCTCCTCGCGGATGATCTCGTATGGATATTTAATATCCAACTTGAAGTTGGCCATAATAGCCAAATGATCCCACAGTTTATGTTTAAAATCGGGTACATCTCTTAGATGAGGAAACATATTTCCCATAATATTGATGATAGTATTTGCACAACGTTGGCGTTCGGCCGGATCTTGGATAGTAAGTGCATGATCTACCATATTCTGGATACTTCGCCCATATTCGGGAAGGGGCATTCTCTTCTGTTGGGTGTTATACTGCATAAAATAATAATTAAAAATTAAAAGTTAAAAATAGGAACAAAGCACTTGTTACAATACCTTTTTAGGAAGGGAAGCAACAAACTCTTTCAAATAAAAAGGCTCAAAATAGGCTACATCTTTATAATCCTCTTTTGCTACAGCTTTCTCGGCAAGCGGAAACATCATCTTAGCCAAAGGATGTATATCGTCAATAAAATGTGCATTCGGATGTGTTATCTTCTCTCTACATTTGGCTGCACCATTACCAAAGAAATAAACCGGATGTTCATCCAAAATATCAAGATAGGAATTCTCATCGATAATATCCGCAGAAATAGGACGTATTACATTCAGGCTGCGATCATAAACAGCTGCATATACCTCCATACGGCGTGCATCAATCATTGGACAGAGAAGAGCGTTTTCCGGTAACTCATGATACAACAATACCGGTACACACAATACTTCAAGTGTAGGAATACCAATCAGCGGTATATTACGTCCATAGCAAATCCCTTTAGCCATTGAAACCCCGATACGAAGCCCGGTATACGACCCTGGTCCACAACTTACAGCCACCGCATCCAAAGGAATTGCATGACTATCGATAAACGACAAAGCCTCATCAACAAAAACTCCTAACGACACGGCGTGTGAAGGACCTTTCATATCTTCCTGCACAAAAATCGTCTGTCCGTCTTCACTCACCGCTACCGAACACACTGCGGTAGAGGTTTCAATATGTAAGATACACGACATAATTTTCAGATTATTAAACTGACGCAAATTTAACTGATTATTTTCAGATTACCACACGGTAGCATGAATTAAAGCAGATTTCAGTTAAAATTCATTGTTAAAATGTTTTTTTTGCTTACTTTAGCAGACTATTTTATACAAGCAAAAGGCATAAATAAACAACAAACATGACATGAGCTATCTCCGCTGTATCCTATATACCCTTCTCTGCTGTCTGGGGACTAACATTTCTCTAGCACAATCTTTCCAAGAGAACAAACCCGGTATCCCTTTAATTTCTGTCCAGGTAATTCGCGGAGACAGCCTGAAATCATTGCTCAACCAAACTACAAATCCTCATAAACGTATCGATTTGCTTCTCAATCTAAAAGACATTAATGAAGGAAATGTGATTGAAACACAATATACAAGACAATTGTTCGAAGAAGGTAAAAAAGCGAAAGATTCCTATGCAACCTTTGTGGCAGTAACTCATATGGTCACCAAGTACGCCAATCAGCAAGAAAGGTCGGATTCTTTACACAACTATTATATCAAAACGCTGGAAGAAATAGAAAAAGGGACTCCTGCCGAAGGAGCAGCCACCTTCTTCAGAATGAATATCTACCACAGATTAATCGGTGCTACAACCGGCAAGCAGGAACGTACAAAAATCTTCCGGAAGATACGTAAAGAGCTAAAAGCCAGGCAAGTTACTGAAGATAAATATCAGAAAGTGGAGCGTTTGTTTCTTGAAGGATTGATGCAACTGTGGGAGCTCAACGACCAAGGAAAATCTAAAATCTATGTACCTGAAATTCCACTTTGGGAAGAAGCCTGGAAGACAGCACAGGATTTTCCGGGAGAATATGTCCGCAGATATTATTTGGGCTCCATCCACTCCCTTCTGAGTGGTGCTTACAATCAGAAGCAAGATTACGAGAACCAAAAAAGAATCACCTGGCAAGTAATTGATGAATGTAAAGCTTACTACAAACTTTCAGAGGAAGTGTATCCACGTCCTTTTCTCTATAAAGACAATACATACGTGAGATATTACACACAGTTGATACGTGGTGCTATGTATATCAGCGACGAAGAAGCCTACAAGATTTATAACCTTTTCCGCCAGCATATGCTGTCTGCCCAAGAAGAGTTTTTGGACCGGAACAAAATATATCTTTTTGAAACTGCTTATCTCTTCCTGGGAAATATGCATCGGGTAGATGAAGCCCTTGCTAATTGTGACTCACTCATCCACATGATTGAAACCAACCATGCCCCCGGATTCACCCGGGTATTGGAAACCTATAAAAATAAAGCCTACCTTTTCCGCCGTGCCAATCGCCCGGAAGATGCTTGTATCGCTTATGAGCGTGCGATGCAGGTTTCTGATTCTTTAATTAAGAAAGAATATGTTGAACGCGTTGAAGCATTACGTCTCAAAAATGATATCGACAAACTCAAACTGGAAAAAACGGTACTGACTGCCCAAAACCGACTGATAGAATTTATCTTCACCATCTGTATTTTGATCGTAGTGGTTTCTATCAGTATGTATTACTACAAAAGCCTTAAAAAGACGCGTAAACTTCAAAAGGAAATTTACCGGCAAAGCATCAAAGCACAAGAAAGCGAACAAATGAAGTCTGCTTTCATAAACTCTATTTGCCATGAGATACGTACTCCTCTAAACTCTATAAATGGTTTCTCTGAGATACTAATTGACGAATCGACCCCTTTAGAAGATAAAAAAGAATATCAAGACATCATACAAGAAAATACGCGAATACTGACCTCACTACTCGATAGCCTGATAGAGGTAGCCAATCTGGACAGCCTTACCGAAGCACTCCCTCTGGAGGATATAGAAGTTACCTCAATTTGCCGTATGGAAATGGAATTTCTACAAGAGACAGAAGGTAAAGAAGGCATACAATATTTACTTGATCTTCCTGCGAAAGAGTGCATAGCCCATACCCACGCACAATACCTCTCATTGTTATTACGCTCCTTACTGAACAATGCAAATAAGTTCACCCAAAAAGGTAGCATTTGTTTATCTTGTAGTTGTGACAAAGAAAATAAAAAAATCATTATTAATGTAACAGATACCGGCTGTGGCATTTCGGCAGACAAACACGAATATGTATTCCAGCGTTTCACCAAGCTGAATACGTTTACTCTTGGTAACGGATTGGGACTATACTTATGTCGTCTTATTGCAAGGCATATGAATGGAAACATAAAAATAGATCCAAACTGGTCTAAAGGAAGTAAATTCATCTTCACAATCCCTATGGGAAACAACAAAACAGAATGAACACTACAAAGTATTACATATTATTACTTTTTCTTTTCTGTACACCGTTCGCTTTATCTGCCGAAAACACGTTGAAAGATAGTTTACAGAACGTACTGAAACATACCGTTGATGCCCCTCAACGGGTCACACTATTAATTAATATATTAGACCTGTCCG
This sequence comes from Bacteroides sp. 41_26, assembly GCF_949740115.1. Lineage (NCBI taxonomy): Bacteria > Pseudomonadati > Bacteroidota > Bacteroidia > Bacteroidales > Bacteroidaceae > Bacteroides > Bacteroides sp. 41_26. Next base: position 83,331 of record NZ_CATJGZ010000090.1, on the reverse strand, counting down.
ACTCTGATCCTGATGAAATTTCTATTGCACGCGAATTATATAAAGAAGCACAGCAGGTCAATGATAAGTTTGCTTTATCTGCATCATTGGGGCCAATCACAATCGGTATGATAAACAATCCGGAAAAACGAGACTCTCTGTCGATGATTCTCAACCAGGCAGAAAGCTTTATGAAAAATTCTACCGAAGATGGTATACCGGAATATTATAAGATGACACATAAAGCACGAATCCTGCAAATGGCTTCACGAGATGAGCGGGCAGAAATTTGCGACCGCATTCAAGAAGAGATCAATGCACAAAAGCCTTCTGAGAACAGATATCAGAAAGCTTCCCGACTCTTTCTCACAGGAGTAATACGCTACTTATTTATTTCGTTGACAGAGAGTTCTGACTTTAGCGAAGCATTACCATACTGGGAAGAAGCCTGGAGGCTGGTAGATGAATTTCCACTCCCTGCCCGTAAGAACTTCACAGCCAATATTTACGTCATGCTAAGTTTTTCGTACAAAAACACCGGAAACAGCGATAAACTAATCAGAATCTCAGAGGAATATCTGAAAAGAATGGATGAATACTTCACCCAGAAAGAAGTTATCAACCGCCGTCCTTATATCTACAAAGACAATGCTTATCTGATATGCTATCAACAATTAATGCTTAGCCATAAGCTTATAGGTAAGGTAAAAACAAATGAATATTACACTAAATATTGTAAATTTGCAAGAGACGGAAAAGGGGACGCTCTTTTACGTAACAAACTCTATTTCTACCTGGCCAGTCAACAATATTATGAGAGTCTGGAAAGCAAGGAACAAGCACTGGCTTTCTGTGATTCAGTAATAAACCTTATCGAAAGTGGAAAAGCAATCAACGTGAATTATACTACCCATTATCAGAAAAAGGCAAGATTACTGAGAGAGCTAAAACGGCAGGAAGAAGCCTGCCTGGTGTACGAACGAGCTCTCCACGTAACAGACTCATTGGTACGAAAAGAGTTGTTGCAACAGATCGGTGAAATGCAAGTGACCAACGAAGCATCCGAACTTAAACTGGAAAAAGCAGCAATCAGCAGTAATATCCACAGTATTGCATTTTATTGTACTACAGGATTAGTAATCATTTCTATCCTCTTCAGTATTTACTTTTATATTAATCTGCAACGTACTAAAAAGCTTCAGCAAGAATTAATCCGACATACCCGGAAAGCGCAGGAAAGTGAACGTATGAAATCAGTCTTTGTCAAATCCATTTGCCGGGAAGTACGTGCACCATTGGATAACATTAACACCTTCACCAAACAGATAACGGACGATTCGTTAAGTTCCGAAAAACGGGCTCGATACTCCAGTATCATTACTGACAATTGTAAAGAACTAACCTCCTCATTGGACAATATGCTGGAAACTGCTTATAAAGAAAGTTCTTCTCAATAGCACATATAACAACACATTCCCCTTCAATAAAAGGTATAACAGAGGGATATATCGCCATATTTTTTCGGTTTTGAAGCAATAATCTTAAAATATTCCTGTACTTTTGCAAAAAACAATTGATTATATGATACAATCTATGACGGGATATGGCAAAGCGACTGCTGAGCTGACCGAAAAGAAAATAAATGTAGAGATTAAATCGCTCAACAGTAAAGCAATGGATTTATCTGTTCGTATTGCTCCGGCATACCGTGAAAAAGAGATGGAAATCCGTAATGAAATCTCACGGACGCTGGAACGCGGTAAGGTAGATTTTAGCCTTTGGGTAGAGAAAAAGGAAAGTGCCGAAAGTGCTACGCCTATCAATCAAGTGCTGATAGAAGGATATTATAAACAGATAAAAGATATTGCAGACAATTTGAGCATTCCGGTTCCTGTAGATTGGTTTCAAACACTACTTCGTATGCCGGACGTAATGACAAAAACAGAAATACAAGAACTGACTGAAGAAGAATGGGAAACCGTGCACGTCGCTATTGAAGAGGCTATAAAACATCTGGTTGATTTCCGCAAACAAGAAGGTGCAGCACTGGAAAAGAAGTTTCGCGAAAAGATAGCAAATATCTCTCACCTGCTGGAATCTATTACTCCATACGAAAAAGAACGCGTTGAGAAGATCAAGGAACGTATTACAGACGCCCTCGAAAAAACTCTAAGCGTGGATTATGATAAAAACCGCCTGGAACAAGAGCTTATCTATTATATAGAAAAACTCGATGTCAATGAAGAAAAACAACGCCTCAGCAATCATCTGAAATACTTTATCAGTACCATGGAAAGTGGTAGCGGTCAAGGTAAGAAACTCGGATTTATTGCCCAGGAGATGGGACGTGAAATCAACACATTGGGTAGTAAATCCAATCATGCAGAGATGCAAAAGATTGTAGTCCAGATGAAAGATGAACTGGAACAGATAAAGGAACAGGTACTTAACATTATGTAGTGCTTCCCGCACGGGGAAGTGCGGCAAGCCTTGTTTTACTAACACAAATTGTGTATGAAAGGGAAACTTATTATTTTTTCCGCTCCTTCGGGTTCGGGTAAATCTACAATTATAAATTATCTGCTAACGCAAGATTTAAACCTTGCATTCTCCATTTCGGCTACAAGCCGTCCGCCACGTGGTGAAGAGAAGCACGGAGTAGAATACTTCTTCCTCTCTCCGGATGAATTCCGCCAGCGCATTGCGAACAATGAATTTCTGGAATATGAAGAAGTATACAAGGATCGTTACTACGGCACCTTGAAAGCACAGGTGGAACAACAATTGGAAGCCGGACAAAATGTAGTGTTCGATGTAGATGTCGTAGGTGGATGTAATATAAAGAAATTCTACGGAGAACGAGCCTTATCCTTGTTTATCCAACCACCCTGCGTGGACGAGCTTCGTCGTCGTCTTGTGGGTCGGGGCACAGATGCTCCCGAAGTCATAGAACATCGTATAGCTAAAGCCGAATATGAATTGGGCTTTGCCCCCAAATTTGATAAAGTGATTATCAACGATGATCTGGAAACAGCCAAAGCGGAAGCGTTGAAAGTAATCAGAGAGTTTCTGACATTATGAGTAAATTGAAAACCGGAATATTCAGCGGCTCTTTCAATCCGATACACATTGGACATCTTGCATTAGCTAATTATCTTTGTGAATTCTGCGGGTTAGATGAGGTCTGGTTTGTAGTAAGCCCACACAATCCATTGAAAGAGCAAGCTGATTTATGGCCCGACGAATTGCGCCTCCAATTGGTACAGCTTGCCATCGGAGACTATCCACATTTCCGTGCTTCTGATTTTGAATTTCATCTTCCCCGCCCCTCGTATACAGTCCACACATTGGACTGCCTGAAAAGCAGCTATCCCGAACGGGAATTCCATCTGATCATTGGTTCGGATAACTGGCTGACATTCAACCGTTGGCGCGAGCCAGAACGAATTATTGCAGAGAACCAAATACTCATCTATCCACGTCCCGGATATCCCGTAAACAAAGACGAATTACCCGGAACAGTCCGTATCGTCGACTCTCCTACCTTCGAAATAAGCTCCACATTTATCCGTCGTGCTCTGACCGAAGGAAAAGATGTACGCTACTTCCTCCATCCGGCTGTCTATCGCCTGTTGCGTGCTGAATTATAGGGATACTCCTTATCTCAATAAGGGTTGTTGTACGACATGTACATGTCGTACATCCCCAGATGTACATGTGGAACAGTACGAGATGTGCATCTCGTACTGCATGACATGCACATCTCGTACATCGTTAAACTACGCCCTCCCATGCATTCCAATACAATAAACGATACGAAAGGAAGTATGAGCCGTACTACTGCTTCTGTTGATGTAACGTAATAACCACCACTTCTGTCGGAGCACCAATACGTATATTCCTGTTAGAAGTACCCAGGCCATTGGTAACAATCATTGGTATATTAGCCGTATTATACTTTAATCCTGTAAGAAAGCGGCTTCCATAGTGAGAGGGGATAATAGGGGCATAACCAAAGATACGCACTTGCCCACCATGAGTATGCCCGGCAAGAGCAAGATCAGTATTTGCAACAGAAACATCTTCGACGTAATCAGGAGTATGAACAAGCAAAATGACAAAGTCCTCAGGAGAAAGATCAAGCGTAGGCGATTTAGCATTCTGTTTCAAATCAAAAGGGTTGCGCACACCGGCAATAAGTATCTGTTGTCCTTCGCGTTTTAGTGTGTCCACCCGATGTTCAAGAACACGCATACCATAGCGTTGCATTTCACGAACAATGTCATCATGGCAACGCTCGTAATCATTGTTACCCATCACGCCATACGTTCCCATCGGAGTTTTCACCTGAGACAAAGCAGCAAACAATTCGGGTACATATTCACAACCTTCCTGATAGTCCCCTCCCATCAGCAGTACATCCGTCCGTTCAGCTATCAACAAACGAACGAGACCAGCCAGTTCCTTTTCTTTAAAAAGACTCTTATAATGAAGATCGGAGATAAAAGCAATACGGAAACCATCAAAAGCTTCGGGCACATCCCGATGAGTAAAGTCATACTTCACCACTCGGTCCACTCCTTTATAAGCGGAGGACGTACTTACTGCAGAATGCGTAATTAATGTACCGGGAGCCGTTCCTGCCGGAACAGAAGGACGAGCCACAACAGATTTAGATTGCTTCTGATGCTTTTTGTTACGTTCCGGTTTCTTTAGTGTCGAATAATCCGGAGCAAAAAGCGTAGAAGACAGAGTGGAAGTATCAGAATGAAGAGAATCCACATTCAGTATAGGATAGGACGGAGATACTACCAGATTTTTCTTCGATTTACAAGAAGAAAAGAGAAAAGAAAGTAAAAACAGGAAGTATATTAACTTCTTCATATGTCAAAATAATAAGTGAATGAGCAATTTTCTAATTTGTTACCCAAAAGATACCACGAAGACGGGCTGCAAATTATTTTTCGAGAAGCAAAGATACGGATTTTTGAAGTATCTTTGCAGTATGGAAGAGATAAAACAAAATTCGTTGCGTGCATGGATACTTGCTGCACGCCCTAAAACACTGGCAGGGGCAGCTACACCTGTACTTGTAGGTACTGCTCTGGCTTATGCCGACGGACAGTTTCACTGGCTGCCTGCACTGGTATGTTTTCTTTTCGCCGGACTGATGCAGATTGCAGCTAATTTTATCAATGATTTATTCGACTTTCTGAAAGGTACAGACCGGGAAGATCGCTTGGGACCGGAACGGGCTTGCGCACAAGGCTGGATTTCTCCCAGTGCTATGAAACGGGGAATATTATTCACCATAGTCATAGCATGTCTTATCGGATGCATACTGCTGTTTTATGCAGGTTGGCAGTTGATACTCGTGGGGATATTATGCGTAATGTTCGCCTTCTTCTATACCACAGGACCTTATCCCCTTTCGTACAACGGCTGGGGAGATGCACTGGTAATCCTGTTTTTCGGATTCGTTCCGGTAGGTGGTACCTACTACGTACAAGCACTCACATGGACTTCGAATGTAACAATAGCTTCATTCATTTGCGGATTGATCGTAGATACTCTATTAGTAGTAAACAACTACCGTGACAGGGAAGCGGATGCACAAAGCGGAAAGCGAACGGTAGTAGTCCGTTTCGGAGAACCCTTCGGCAGATATCTATATCTGATATTGGGAATTATTGCCGCAATATTGAGCCTGTGGCTATTGTCGGAGACACTCATTCCAGCCATCATAACAGCAGTTATTTATCTTACACTACACATCGCCACCTGGCGCAAAATGGTAAAGATACATAGTGGTAAAAAGCTAAACAGCATACTGGGCAAAACTTCGCGCAATATGCTGCTTATGGGGATACTTCTATCACTGTCATTAGTAATTAGTAATTAGTGATTAGTACCATGCGGCATAATAGCGCAGCCACTAATCACTTATCACTAATCATTAATCACTATTTATACATCCTTTCGTAGTATTTCTGATAATCGCCACTGGTTACTTCTTCCACCCATTCCTGATTATTCAGATACCACTCAATGGTTTTCACAATGCCCACTTCAAACTTTGTTTCAGGATACCAGCCTAACGCATCGGTAATCTTTGTTGGGTCAATAGCATAACGTTGGTCATGTCCCAAACGATCTTTCACGAAAGTAATCAGACTCTCGTTCATCCAATCGATAGTTATTTCACCATTAGCATTCTTTTCCTGCTTTTTCAGTACCTTACGATATTCCGGATGCTCAGTCATCAAACGATGTATAGTAGCAATGGTCAATTTAACAATTTCGAGGTTGGTCTTTTCGTTATGTCCACCCACATTGTACACTTCGCCTTCTACTCCCTGGCGCACTACCAGATCAATAGCTTTACAATGGTCTTCCACGTACAGCCAATCGCGTACATTACTACCGTCACCATATACAGGAAGTTTCTTTCCTTCAATAATATTCTTGATAATCAATGGAATCAGTTTTTCCGGGAAATGATACGGACCATAGTTATTAGAGCAACGAGTGATAGTAACCGGCATTTTATACGTATCATGGTAAGCCATTACCACCATATCCGCACTTGTTTTTGAAGCACTGTACGGACTATGCGGGCAGAGCGGAGTTGTTTCATGAAAATACCCTTCAGCCCCTAACGAGCCATACACCTCGTCAGTAGATACCTGGTGATAACGTACTCCCTTACGCCAGGTTGGATATCCGTTCTCATCTTTTCCTGTCACCCAGGCACGACGGGCAGCGTCAAGCAGGTTCTGTGTACCCAAAATATTAGTAATAAGGAATAACTGAGGGTTCTCAATACTACGGTCAACGTGACTTTCAGCCGCGAAGTTCACAACATAGTCGAACTTATATTCAGCAAAAAGCCGATCAGCCAAATCACGATCGCAGATATCTCCTTTCACAAAAAAGCAACGTTCATTGTCAATGTCTTTTGCAATGGTGCCAAGGTTTCCGGCATAAGTCAGTGCATCGAGCACCACTACACGAATATCATCATGTTTGGCCAGAATGTACTTCAGATAATTAGCGCCAATAAATCCGGCAGCACCGGTTACAAGATAAGTTTTCATATTATTTCTGTTATGTTGATTTTATTGTTCAGCCAGTTCCAAAAGATATTTACCATACTCTGTCTTTTGTAGTTTTTCGCCCAGTACACGAAGTTGCGCTGTTGTGATCCAACCGTTACGCCAAGCTATCTCTTCAATACAACTGACATAAAATCCCTGTCGGTTCTGAATAGTAGCCACAAAATTAGCGGCTTCAAGCAAACTATCACAGTTTCCTGTATCCAACCAGGCAAAACCACGGCCAAAAAGCTCAACCTGCAACGTACCTTCATCGAGATAAAGCTTATTCAGATCAGTAATTTCATATTCACCCCGGGCAGAAGGTTGAAGCGATGCAGCCTTTTCAGTAACAGTAGCATCGTAAAAATAAAGACCGGGAACAGCATAATTACTTTTAGGGATAACCGGTTTCTCTTCAAGAGAAATGACCTTTCCTGACTCATCAAACTCAACTACTCCATACGCACGGGGATCTTTCACATAATAGCCAAAGACACAAGCCCCCTTCTCTATCATAGCCGCCCGACGAAGCATAGCCGAGAATCCTTGTCCATAGAACATGTTATCTCCAAGTATCAAACATCCCGGTTCTCCATTCAGAAAATCGGCGCCCAGTACAAATGCCTGTGCCAACCCATTAGGTTGTTCTTGTATCTTATACTGAAAAGACATACCCAGCTCTTCACCCGTTCCTAAAAGATCACGAAACATAGGTAGATCACGGGGAGTAGAAATTATCAATACTTCACGAATACCCGCCAACATCAATGTAGAGAGTGGATAATAAATCATCGGTTTGTCATATACCGGCATGATTTGTTTCGATATGGCTTTAGACAATGGATAGAGGCGCGTAGCACTTCCACCGGCAAGAATAATCCCTTTCATAAGTAGTTCTTTGTAATTACGAGGACAAAGAACGGAAAGAATTTTGAAATGACAAAATAAAAAGACAATAGTATAAGCAGTATTCTGCTTTTTATTACATTTATAGAGTAGATTGAATCCTATTTGTAATCACCTTCAAGAAATAAAGACTTATGAAAAAACACTCCCTGCAACTACTGATACTTTGTGTATTCTTGGCCGTAACAGCCATGACCTGCGATGACTATGACATCGAATCTAAACAAATTCCCTGTGTTTTGACAGGAATAGAAGTATATTCCTGGGATAATGCAGGAGATACCCCGCAAGTCCCAACAGAACAAAAAATAAAGAAAGAGGCCTATATGCTGGAGATACGATTGACTTCGGACGCAGGAACACAGCCTGATAAAGAAATATATGACAGCAATTATAAACTGGAAGACGGTATTGTGAAAATCAATATCTATACAGAAGAACCGTTCAACAATGATTTTCAAAAAGATGCAGACGTGACTTCCTGCTTTCAGGATTATCCGGCCCGACTCACTAAATATCAGATCAAAGATTATACCAACCAAGGAGATACCATTCAGTATGTAACTCCCGTCAATCAGATTTTCAAAGCACTATTGGTAACACCACAAGCAGGGACACATAGCTTCCGCGTAGTTCTGACAACGGCAAACGGAGACAAGATAGAACGTAAGATCACCCCTGTTACATTGTACTAAAAAAAACACAACTTATGAATAGAATTTATCTACTACTATTGCTATCGGTGTTTTGTGTAACCACACAAGCACAAAGCAGCTTGAAAGAAATAAATAGAATAATTCAAATAGACTTATCCGGCGGAGCCAATTTCGATCTGAGTCACCGTACAGAAAGAAACATGATGACTACACTTACCGATCGTAGAAAAGTAGTTCCGGCATTAGATATGCGTATACTACATTTTCCTTCCCAAAAATGGGGATGGTATATCAACCTGGAGCTAAAAATGATAGGAGAACAAATAAGAAGTTGTTACCAGGAAATATGTCAGCCCCTTGAAGCGAATTATTATATTAAGAACAATATTCCCTATATAAATTCAGAACTCAATAAAACAACTTTCAACATGAGCACAGGGGTTGCTTATCGGATTGAAAACAAAAGATGGGCTTTCTACCCAAGATTGGGTATTGGCATAAACAACCATACCTGCCAGACAATAGATATTGAACTAAAAGGTAAAGGTAACAATGAATTATACAGCATAAACACATATCTCCCGGACAAATACGATAACTACGTAAATATATTTATGGCAACTTTAGGAATCAGTACTAATTACAAGCTTAGCAAAAGATGCTATTTATTCCTTGATATGGCTTATGTACAACCTTTGGAAAATGTCCACGTAACTTATACAAAAAGTAATCTTTATGACAAACTACCAGAAAAACAAACCTATAAAAGCAGCACTATCGGACGTGACTTTACTGTAAGTATCGGTTTAGGATTTCCTATTTATCTGAATAGAGCCCCAAAAACAGCCCAAAAGAAAACCACTCAAAAAGAACGAATGAAAAGGATTATGGAACATAAACGAAAAGCATTCGGACTATTCCCCGGTAACAAATAAGTCCCCATCCACTTTGTACTAATTGAAATTCTAACTTATCAAATATAAAAATGACCGCTGGATTTTATTATCTATAAATAAAATCCAGCGGTCATCTCATCTTCCTTCGTTTTCTATTTCAAAAACCATGCATTTATATCCATCAGTTTACTTTTCATAGCTTCCGGATTCCCATATTTTACAGCAACCTTTTCAGCCATAAATGCCGGATGATCTGCTCTATGATGCGATATACGTAGTAAGTCAAAGAAACGGTTACCTTCATAGGCCGTTTCCGCAGCCATCTCTTCAAGGATTTTTTGCTCAACCCAATCGACAGAATCCTGTAACGCTACAGCAGGAGGGTTCTGTGAGAAATCAGGAATTACGAAGTCAGACATATCTTTCGAAATACCCATCCCGCGCCCACGGCAAGCCGTACCTACATTATAAGACGTAAACGAGAAATCAAGATACGATTCTCCACCAGCCAATTCGGCAGGATTTACCCTTTCCGGATTGGCAATTGTTTCTTCCGTCAACCCATATTTCAACACTGCAAAGGCAAATGTAGGTTTTCCGGCACGGTTTACAGCTTCAGCAAAGCGTAAATAAAGATGAGGATGACGATAAAGAGGAATCGATCTCAGAATATATGCATTCTCCAGCAATCCATTGTTATCCTCAACAGGTATTGTAAATTCCTCTTGTGCACCATTCACAAACTTCTTAATAAGCATCTTCGGACCCACACCTGCAATATTCGCCGATTCAAACGCATCTCCCAATTCTTCATTGGTAGACGGAATTTTTATGTTTCCACGCAAATCGCCTGTAAAGTAAGCCGTAATCGTTCCGTCCAAACGGGTAGCAAAGAAGTGTGTTTTCAATGACATTTCGTCAATAAAGTTTTGTGTGGGCAGCAGACTTGTTACATTATTGAAAGACATGTTAACCAAATCAGTGTGATAGTCTTTCGGTACAGAACTATACGCTATTTTAGTAATCACTTCATCAATATAAGAATTGATATGTTCACCGGTAGCACCGTCTCGAGCCTGAGAATTCCAATAACTAATATAGCCTGATGAGATAGAATAGTTTTTATCGACCATCAATTTATAATACATACCAGCCGCTTCATTATACTGATTCTGATAGAGATATAAATCTCCCAGCAACATCGGAATGGGAATAAAGAACAACGGTGAGTACAGACCGTCAATAGAGCCATAATTCAGACTACGTACATCAATATAAGGAAGCAAATCGGTAATCAACTTTGATGCCAGATCGTCCATCCCGATCACCGGATATTCTTTTAAAGCCGTATCATAATCTAAAATAGGCTCAGTAATGTAACTTACCTTTCCATAAATCTGAGCCAACTGAAAATAGGTCCATGCCCGTATCGCTTTTATCGCTGCAAACTCAGGTAACATCACTTTCTCATTACGAATGGTGATTGCAGTATCCATCCGGGCAATCGCATAGTTGCAATTATTGATGATCGTATAATAATTCCGCTTATTCAAATAGGTGTTCTCTGAAGTAATATCGAAGTTATTAATCTCTTTCAAAGAAAAAGACGCATTATCAGACACAGTCATCAAATCACCACGCAACTCACCAAGTAACACATAGGGTTCTCCCACCTTTTGAAGCTGTGAGAGTATACCTATTACAGAATAAATTGAATCGTTGGGCGACTTGAGCTGATTATCATCTTCAAAGGCAACCCTTGAAGAATCCGTATTCAACATATCCTCACAACTCCCTAAAAAGAATAATACTGTGATCAAAGTGAGCAATGCTCCTGTATGTTTGATTTTAGTTTTCATATCTCTTATGTTTTTTTACAGACTAAAGGTTATTATAAATTAACTCTAACTCCTATCAGGAAAGAGCGGGATTGGGGTGTAAGACCTGCATCTATACCTTGATACAATACCGAATTACCATAAGAGAATTCAGGATCCGCACCTTTATATTTTGTGAGAGTAAACAGGTTGTTGACGGTTCCCCACACTGTAATTTCCTGAAGATAAGACAAATTCAGTGGTACTTTGTAAGATACAGACAAGGTCTTGAATTTCAAGAAAGAGGCATCCTCAATCCAACGATCCGAGAAACGTGAGTTCCCCATAGGGTCCTTGTATACAGCACGAGGGATATCGGTCTTCTGCCCATTGGCTACCCAACGGTTTTGCATACTTGTTGCCTGATTATAGATATTACTACCCGACTCCAAATTAGCCCGAAGTCCGTTATAAGCGTCATTGCCATAAGAGTAGGTAAACAGCGTTTCAAGAGTCAGATTCTTATACCGCAGATTGAAATTAAAGTTTCCGTATAAGTCCGGATTAGGATCACCAATCACCTGCAGATCTTTCTCATTGATGATATGATCTTCCACTACCTCCTCAAAACGCATATCACCGGCACTAAACGGAATAAGCTCTCCCGATTCGGAACGAAGACTTAATCCTGCTGCAGCTGCTTCTTCACTGGTACTGAAAACACCTTTAGTCTTGTATCCGTAGAATACTCCCGCAGGACTATTCTCGGCAGTAAGAATCCGGGCTCCCTGAAAATCTGTGGTGTATGAACCACCTGCCAGTGAAACTATTTTATTCTTATAATGTCCCAACATCGCACCGAAGTCAAGTTGCCAATTACGCAAATTAAGCAAACGCACATTCGTCATAATCTCAAATCCTTTATTCTTCAACTTACCATCGTTAGTCAATGAATACTCAAGGCTCGATGTTTCAGGAAGCTGCTTACGTATCAGCAAGTCTTTGGTAGTAGAGGTGAAAAAGTCTGCTCTAACTGACCAACGGTTATTGAACATGCTGAGATCCACACCGAATTTGGCTTTTCCCGTGGTTTCCCATTTCAGTTTGTCATTCTTGTAATTAGCAAGAATAAGGCCGTTGGCACTTCCCATAAAGTTTATAGAGTTAAAGTACGAACGAGTTGCATAATTCTGCAGGTCATCATTCCCGGAAAGTCCATAGCTAACATCCAGCTTCAAGAAATCCAGAAAACGGATGTCTTTCATAAACTCTTCGGACGAAACAATCCATCCGGCAGACACAGAAGGGAAAATCCCCCATGCAAGCCCACCCATTTTGAGGGCACCTTCGGCTTCTTTACCAAAACGTGAAGAAGCATCCATAGCAGCAACTACATTTAGCAAATAACGGTTCTGATATTTATAATCCGCATTAAAGTACCAAGACATAGATCGCCAATTCTCTGTTGTACCAGAAGTACTACGCAAGCTGGAAGTTGTATTCGACAAGCTGTTCATACGATCTGAACTGGTATTATGCCCTTCACCGTAGTTTGACTCCAAATTATCAGAGAAAAAGCGATACCCACCGGTCAAATCTAAATTATGAACACTGTTACGTATCGGAGACCAATCAACAAAGGCGTTCCAATGAATCGAAGTCTGCTTTGCCATGGAGTTTTTAACCATATTGCGCGAGTAGGCATATATTTCTCCGTTCTCATTCACCAATGGCTGCTCAGCCAAACCTTCCGACGGCTTGAAATACTCTTCGTTCAGTTTATCCCACGTATAACTGAACATCAATCCTACCTTCAGTTTATCCGTAAAAGAATAAGACGGAAGAGCGTTGATATTAAAACGATACTTCTTAGAAAGCCCTACACTCAAATCGACCAAAGAGATCGGGTTACCAACACCCAACTCATCTACATTACTCAATTTTGTGCTTTGTGAACCATCGCGGTTATATTGATAAGGACTATACACCGGCGACTTGATCAGTGACAGGTAAGACGGTGAAGCAATCTCATCAATACCATCGTTACGCATGTTATTTTCAGACTGTGCGAAAGCAATGTCAAAAAGGAACTTCAATTTATCAGTCAGATGAATATCCGAATTAAAACGTACGTTCAAACGGTTAAAATCTGTATTTTCAATATTCCCTTCACTCTTATTATATCCTACAGAGAAAGCATACAATGCAATTGCATCTCCACCTTTCACACTGATACCATAGTTCTGGCTCATTGCTCCCTTGTTTATCAGCTTCAGCCAATCCGTGTTATTATGGCTCGCTTTATAGTAAGACTTCGTTTGATCATCATCCAGAAAATGCAAATTATTAACCAGCGAACTGTTATCATACACATCGCTTAATACATCGGATGCATACAACCGGTAATCTGCCGCTCCCATCACGGGAATCGTCTTGTAAGGAGACTGATACCCCAAAGACATAAAGGCGGAGATATCAGTAGCCATACTCTTACTACGCTTTGTATTAATGATCACTACACCGTTACCACCTTTACTGCCATAGATAGACGTTCCGTCTTTCAACACTGTAATATCTTCCACATCGTTGGGATCAATCAATGCAAGCGGATTATTAAAGAATCCAGCATGAATGGAAGCCATTCCTTCCTGCATCTGCCATATCGCCCCATCAACGATATATAAAGGCTGAGCCTTCATATTCAGAGAATTCAATCCACGAATAAAAACAGCCGCCCCATTTCCCGTTGCTCCGGAATGTGATACAGAACGCAATTCTCCACTCAGACGAGTTGAAAAATCCTGATCAATACTTGCAATCGACGGTGTAACCTTTGTTACCACGCTCGCCTTATTGGCCGATAAAACCGTTTTATCATAAAAACTGCTTGCCTCTGTGTCTTCCAACAACTGTATATTAACGTTACTACGTCCTTTCACCGAAATGATCTGAGGCAGATAGCCGGGAGCATCAACAGCCAATGTCACATTCGTATGAGGCACTTTGAGTTCAAACATTCCGTCATCGGAGGTCATTGTCGTGATTCTCGTATCTACCACACTGATTCTGGCTCCGGCAAAATTCTGTTTCGTAGATGAACTTACCACCTGTCCTCTCACAATATGTTTATATTGTTCAACCTTTACCTGGGCAACCACTGTGGAGTCAGCTTCCTGAGCCATCACAGCACCGCCACCTATTGTCATAAGCAAGCATAGACCTATCGGTTTAAGCATAAATCTCATATTTAAATATATCTTTTTCATTGATCACTGCTCCTATTTATTACGAATGGGTTCAAAAATAATCCTGTCAACACGGAATTTTCGAGTGAAAATATTAGCACTGAGTTCAGTTTTTGACACATTTGTATCTATTCTGAAATTCGTCGTCACATCTTTCGGAAGCAAACTGCTTTCTTCATCAAGCATCCACAAACGATCATAATAATTCGAGACTGGGAATTCAAATTCACTGGCTACCTTAATCCTTGTTTTTTGGGTTCCACTGGTCACAAATTCATCAGATTTAATCGTTTTGAATGTCGATTTACCCTGAGCATTCATATACGTAATGCGGAAAGAAAGCTTGGTACTGTCATTGGCAAAAGACTCTCCGTCAATAACAGCCGGTATAAAATCGGCATAGATATCATACTTACCGGAAAGTACGTCCGGAATATCAAATGTAACAGAAGGCTGTGCAGAAGTATTAGTCGGTTGTACCTCAATATAACGGTTACCGCTAATTTCTCCTATCCCACTATTCGTCCCTACCGTACGAGTATAGATACTGGTATAAATTCCCGTTACACGTCCTTCCTGTTCTTCACATTCCACCGATATGGGCTTATTCCATGTTTCAGTATTATCATACCTGATTTCATCTGCCAAATAAATCACACCGTTAGAAGCATTCACCCGGCTGGTTCCTTTGAAAAGATTGTTAACATCTGTAATGATACTTCCCGATGTTGATGTCAATGTCGTATACTCCGCCGGATCATTGATTCTTTCTCTGTAAATCAAATCATTGATAATGGCAAGTGAAGTTTGTACTCTCTTAATTGAATCTGCCAAATCAGCATCTGCGTTATAAACATTAAAATAAGGAGAGATCCGTTCATAAGCAGCATCCCAGGCAGCATCCGTCGGAATAATCATCGTAAAGACAGAATCTTCGGCAGAAATATTACCTAAACCATACAGTTTATCCTCCAGCAAAGGATTATACCAAGTCGTGATCGTATCATACCCCTGTTCTTCCTGTATCTCCTTGAGATATCTCGAAATAAACGAGGCTATTTTAGTCGTATTACTTTGAGCCGTAATGTATTCAGAGAGATTATGAGCATATACAATTTGCTTGTCTACTGTATGCAAGATACCATTTTTGGCAAGCCGGTCTTTCGATATCAAGCTACTTCCCCCAAAAGTCAAACCATCCTGATGAGAGTAATAATACACCTTACCGTTTATCATACGTATCACTTTAGAATCCGGTTCCGAAGTAGAGTGATTGAAACGTGCAATATGATTGCTAACCAACAGACGTACCTGTTCCAGATCCGATTCATCCACTGCTGCAATCGCCTCATCGCTGGGCGCCCAAACGGTAAACGTCTGAGTTGAAACGAGCAACGTATCATATCCTGCCACTTTGATGAGCTTGGCAAACTTCGATAATGAACTGCTTTCTTTTATTAATTCATAAAGGTTTTGATCCGGCAGCGTTTGATTCCGGTCATAATGTTCGTTCCATTCATCCTTGCACGAATACATCATGAAAGAGACAAAGAGCACAGCAAGTAGAAACGCTGTTTTTATGGTATTCTTCATAAAAGTATATTTTTTTATTTATTCCTCTTTTAGTATCAATCTTTCCCTTCTTTATCAATATAGCTCACCGGTACGTATTCCAGATAATCGAAATGGAATTCAAGATTGTCAGCTTCCACATTCTTCGCTCTGAAATAGTGCGGAGCATAATCCTGGAAAGTAAACGTACCGATAATAATACGAAGACTCATATTATCCTGACGCAATGTCTTGTGGCCATTCAAACTATAAATAGAATTCGGTGCTTTCATATAGCCGCGGTTTCGCATCATCTTATCATTTTCTACTCCTTCATCAGTTGTTTTGTCATCATCTACCCAACCTACACGAGGATCGGTACCAACAATTCTCAAGTCGACCGGAATACCCACAATTTCATCATCAATAAATAATTGTGCTACTCCGCGCCATGTCTCTGCACGATATCCCAATCTGATTTCGTAAGTTCCGGGAGGAACCGGATGCATCCTTAACGTGAAGTCGTACCACCCGGACATAACCATTTCGTCCGCCTGATAATTGGTCCAGTCTTCACTTGCCCAAAGTTTTAGTTTGGTATCATTGGTGAAATGAAAATAATCCCCGCAATAATCAGCCGTGAAGGTATGAGAATTATCTATCATCTTCCAACGTATGTTATTATTTGTCAACTGAGGAGGAATGGAATAACAGTCAAAACGAATACGTTTATTCAACACATCATTCTCCATAATGTCTTTATCGTACACCAGAATCTCATTCAACGCATGAACATATCCGTTCAATCCATTCAGATTGCTCTGAAAATCACTGATACTAACATGAGTGCCATCCTTTTGTGTGTTCAGCCTATTCCCCGATTTTATTTCAATCATCCGGTATTGAAGCATCGTCTCATAATATTCAAATCTCTCATTTTCAGCACCCGGAGCCGTTGCTGCCCCTGAATACAGAAAATCATTTGTAGACATCTGTCTTTCCAGCATATGATAGGATACAAATTTATTCAAAGCATTTTTTCTACTTGTATAATCATTGGCATCCTCATTCCCATAATAACGGGTAGCATACTCAGCCATTTCTTCTACAGTTTCTATGCCTGCCTTTTTGAAAGCCTCATTCGTTTCAGCGAATATGGTATACCCATATTTTTTCATTTCCGGATACTTAAATGTAGTTCCACCAAGCACCAAATCCGCTGCCGGCTTTTCATAAGTGAAATCGTATACTTTCATGATCGAATCACACATCCCAGTCTTTTCAAGAGCCTGAGAGAACAGACTGAAATAATCTTTATCCTGCATAAGCCCAGTCAAATAGGCATTAGACGGATCCACAATATCTCCTATCACATGAATAATTCCATTGTGCACTTCGATATCTTTCCGCAAAATAGGCACTTCCTGATTAACCAGAATTGTCTGATTTCCCTCCGTAAATCCCGAAAACGATATATTGATAAAACGATCGCTCATACTGGGTTCCGGAAGTGAACCCTCCTGAAATGATTCTGTCGCATAATTGGTTAATTCACTCTTGATAACGTGATTATAAACAATCTGCAACTTATCTTCTTTCGTCAAATCATTATAGGTAATTTCTTTCGCCTTGAAATATTCCTGAAAAGCAGAATCCGTAGGCATGAAACAAGTGAAATGTCCGTAACTGGACAATAAAGAAGAGGTTCCGGAATCATTAATAAGCTGATTGAAAACGGTAAAATTAGTTCGGTTGCTACAATAGGAAGCAACAGTTTCTCCCGTAAACGTATAGAATGCATCCCCTTCTACATTGTCGTCCACACAAGAGGGCACCAATATAGTTGCAAATAGCAAGAGAATAAGAACCGATATTGAATATTTTATTTTCTTCATAACGCTTGATTTTTATTCGATATTTGATGATGTTACATAAAACGGATTTTGTTTTAATGCAGTGTTTGCTCTCAGCTCATCCACATTAATCGGCATATACAAAGCATCTAATTCACTCAGTTTACTCTTAGTAGTCGTATTATCCAGTTTACTATATTTCTTAAGCAGATAAGTATTCACCACATTGGCAGGCTTCCCACCTTCCCTACGGATTCTACGCAATAAATCAAAATAACGTTTACCCTCAAACAGGAATTCTCTTTGGCGCTCATCAAAAACCAAGTTTCTCATGGCACTCTGCGTGTAATTGTTAGAATTCGACAATGAACCACTTCCCAAATCCGGATTGGCACGATCGAATGTCTTAGAGACCAAATCGAGAGCTCCCTGCAGATCGGTTCCTATCTCTACCAAAGCTTCCGCTTTCATCAAATAAATATCCGCCAAACGATAAAATATCCAGTTAGGAGCCTCCGCATTGAAGACATAGTCACCTTCTCTGACTGTACTCGAAGAAGTTTCTACCCTCAAAGCCATATACTTGGCTATAAAAGAAGAGCCTGTGGTACTAAAAAAAGCATCTTTCCCTCTCAAGTCAGTGGGTTCAAAAAGCGAAGGACTCATTGATTCAAAGTTGTATGGCGACAATTTATGCATATCCTGTCCCGCACGCCCTCCAAACATTCCATACATTTCATTCATCGCATAATTTGGATAATTCTTCAGACTGAACTGTAACTCAAAAATGCTCTCTTTTGAATTTCCCAAATAGTAAACAGATTCATTATACACCCGTGAGCTTTCCAACTGAAGCTGTCCGAGATTGGCCAACACCTTATCACAATAAATAATGCAGTTATTATAATCGTTCTTCCAAAGATACATATCGGCTATAAGGGCACGTATGGCATTCTTTGTTATACGTCCTTTTGTATAAAGCAGATTACTCCACGTCTTCTCGTCCGCAGCCTGATTCTCTACACTCTTCAAATCATCGATCAGGAAATTCAATAAATTATCAGGATTCTCCTGTTCCACTTCAAAAGGTAAACTGTCATCCGCATACGGTTCAGTGATCAACGGAATATCTCTGAAAGTACGTAACAGCATAAAGTAGCATAATGCCCGCACTCCTTTTGCTTCAGCAATATAAACATCCAGATTCTCACGTTTAAAGTTCGGATCTTTCGCCTGTACCTCCGGAGCAAACTTAATCACTGTGTTACAAAAATTAATTACACTATAATATTCTCCCCAATAAGTGTATGAATTGGAGGAATTCAAATTAATATTCAGAATATCCCTGATCGGATCAGATTTACCTGTTCCGGCTTTTACGTTGTCCGAACGCAATTCACCCCAAACGATGGCACGCTCTATAAATCCGGTTTCATTCATTCCACGATAACATGAACCCACCATGCTAAGCACATCGTTTTCATCTTTCCAGAAATCTTCAAAAACAGTCTCCGACTTGGGACGTATATCAAACCAGCTTTCACAGGATGCAAATGTTCCTCCCAATAAAGCCATCATAACTATACGCAATATATATTTCTTTGTTTTCATTTTTGTCTATAATTTGGTCAAATCATTAAATTGAACTCCTGTTATTAAAATCCGACAGTAACGCCAAAAGTGAAATATTGAGAACGAGGCGTTTTGCTCCTGTCCGCACAAAGACCAAAACTCTCAATACCTACCTCCGGATCTACACCCGTATATTTAGTAAATGTCACCAAATTGTTCAAAGTCAGATAGAAAGACAATTGGTTGAGGAATACGCGCCTTAATGATTTCGGACTGAAATTATACTTAAAGGTCAACGTTTTAAATCGAAGGAAAGAACCATCCTCTACAAAACGGTCACTTCCCAAGTAGTTATAACCGTAGTTATACAATGCACGAGGCATTTCTGTCACATCACCATCTTTACGCCAGCGCCAGTTTACAGCAATGGACTGGTTATTATTAGAATGCATATTTTCCGCATCCATACGTGCATAGTTCACGATTTTGTTTCCGTAACGGAAATTGAAAAATGCGCTGATAGAGAAATTCTTAAAGGTGATATTCGTACCGAAACCTCCGGTTAACTTCGGATTAGAGTTTCCTAAATAAACAATATCCAATTCATCAATGGTTCCATCATGATTTATATCTTCATAAATAGCATCGCCGCCACGGAACTGGTATCTCTTATTACCTAAGTTGAAATAGTCAAAATACATAGGAAGTGGTTTTCCATTCGCATCTTTTACCACATTTCCATTGGCATCTTTCACTACAGGAGCAGTTCCGCCACGTCCCTCTTCATACTTGTCATACTGATAAACTCCTTTATAGCGGAATCCATAGATGGAACCAAACGAGTTGCCTTCTTGCAAACGTGTCAAATAAGAACCATTATCGTAGTTGAAATCTTTATTGTATGCATTCAGCACAGCCGGTGACAATTCTACAATCTTATTTTTGTTATTAGAGAAGTTAACATTAAAATCCACCTTCCAATCTCTGGTTTTAATCAGATTATTGGTATAGATACTCAACTCCCAACCCGTGTTGTCCATCACACCGATATTGACATAAGACAGTGAACCGAATCCGGAAGAACTTGGTATACCCAGATCCTTAAATAACAGGTCTTCCGTCTTACGCTTATAAATGTTCCCATCGAATACCAACTTAGAATTAAACAGGTGCAAGTCAATTCCCAGATTATATGAGGTTACCTTTTCCCATTTAAGGTCCGACAATTCAATAGATGACGGCTTCACTGTAGGTATATTTATATAGTTGTTGTTCCCACCTCCCCAGCTACTATTATAACGACTGAAGTGCAGGTACTCTTTATCCGGCTGATTACCGGTAATACCCCAACCACCACGAATACCTAATTCGTCAATAACAGCTCTCAGAGGTTTCATAAATGATTCGTCGGCCATGTTCCATTTCAACGATACGGCCGGAAAATCTCCCCAGCGATTATTAGAACCAAACTTTGTGCTACCATCCCGACGGAACGTTGCATCAATTGTATAACGGTTCATAAACGTATAGTGCGCTCTACCCATTATTGCTAACGAACGCCATTGTCCGGCTCCACTATTAAAAGCTTTGTCAAAACCTACGGAAGTTGCATCTGTTATAGAGTTAGAAGGTAATCCGTATTTCTCAAATTCCTGATACTGTGAGTTTCCGGAATTCATCTGCCACACAGCCGATACCAACAAAGAGTGATTATCTCCCCAACGAGGAATCCATGTTATTTTCTGCTCACTCTGAATAGACAATCCTTCAGACTCCTTCATATAAGCACGATTCACGGTCTCATCATTCCATGATTTGGACGTTACTTCTTTGGGGAGGAACTTTGACTCTTTCGTATTCTCAATATTGAAAGATACATATCCATTATAACGCAATTGAGCTTTTTCCGGATTGATAATGTCATACTGTAAACGCAGAGTAGGTACAATATAAAGATTCTTTTGATTATTGAATGCCAGATTTGCCAACGCCACCGGATTCATCAAATCCTTCTGAGAATTATCCAAAGAGGACGATTGTGGTATATTATAATAGATATCTGTATTATTTCCATTCGCATCTTGCTGGAAAATGGATACGTTAGGCATTTTACGATAAGCCATACTAAGCAAATTCTCCTTATTGTCTCCATCACCCACATCATTAGCATAATTCTTATGATTATCAGTGTATGTCATTGAAAAGTCTGAAATAAACTTTATACGATCCGAAACCTGATATTCCAGATACATTCTATTCGTGAAACGTTCCAGATTTTGCTTAATCACAGTTCCCGATTGGGAATAATATCCAAGAGATGCACGGAAGGTAGCTTTGTCTCCACCACCGGAAACGGTTGCATAATGGTCATGTGTGAATCCATATTGAGTAATAGCTTTCACCCAATCCGTATTATTATTAAAATTCTGGTATTCGGCAAAAGTTGGATCGTAGTTAAATTCGGGAATATTTGCTGCATACTCGTCCTGAAAAGGATTAAAATAGGCCTGTTTCATTAACATTGTATAGTCGTCTCCATTAAGCATTTTTAATCCCCGGGGTTGTTGGGCTCCGGAAAAACGATAAGAATACTGAACCCGGGTAGGACCTTTAACCCCCTTCTTCGTTTTAATCAGAATTACACCATTAGCTCCCTTTGACCCCCAGATAGCAGCAGAAGCACCGTCTTTCAAAACTGTAATCTCTTCGATGTCATCCGGATTGATATTCAACAAATTCGCAAATTGCTCCTGATCTGCCGATGTATAGTCAAAAGAGTCATCCACATTATTTTCGAAAGGTATATCATTTAATACGATTAATGGTTCGGATTTTGAGTTGATTGAAGTAGTACCACGAATACGCATGGACGAACCGGAGCCCAAGTCACCGGAGTTTCCCAATATATCAAATCCCGCAATACGTCCCTGCAATGCGTCATCAATAGAAGCTACTGACATATCTTCAAGATCACGCATACTGATATGCTGCATCGCACCCGATACCTCTCGTTTAGGTATTGCCAGCGTTCCGTCCGAATGCATTGCTTTCGCTGTTACCACAACTTCATCAAGCACTGCGTTTTCCTTCATCTTTATATTAAACCTGCGCTTATCCTTAATAGAAACTTCGACAGGATCGTATCCCACAAAACTGACCTTAAGTTTGTTGTTCACACTCTTTATAGAAAGTGAAAAGTTTCCACTAAAATCCGTTATCGTAGCATTTACAATACGTCCGTTGGCATCTACCTCCGTTACGTGTGCACCAATAATCTCCCCTTCCAGGTCGGAAGAGACATTCCCTGTTATCACCAGCTGTTGAGATTGTGATGCCACAGTCATTGACAAGCAAGAAAAGACAACCAGCAATATGCTTTTTATATTATCAATATTCATAATTTAGTAGTATTGTTTTTTTGACTATTCAAACCTTAATGCCGTATCAATTAAATGAATAACAGAACGTGAAGAAGCAAGGATTGAAGTTTCCTCACCAGACAGACTGGGAATATTGACAATATAATCACGAGCCATCAGATTGTATACTCCTTCAGTAGTTGTTATCACTTTAGCCTTCAACGGTTGTCCGTCTGAAGTGGTAGCCTGGCACTTAATCTCTAAACTGCCACCTTGGGTATTCAATGTCAACTTATGAAATTTACCACTCGGATTACGTGCAGCCGTTTCAAAGTTCATATTTACCATAGGGGCCTTATCATCTACAAAAGCCAGATTATCCATTAAGTGATATTTGAGAAAATTCAATAGGTAGATTGTTTTTTTCTTCTTTTCATCATGATCTTCCTCAGCATAGATTTCATCCCAGTCAAATAAGTTAGGGTCTTCTCTGAATGCTTTCTCCAACGCTTCTTTGGTTGGGACAAAAACAGTATAACGGAAATTATTGAACGAATTCACTACATATCCCAAACCTATACTTCCGGAGGTCTTCTTCATATCGAAAATCGGAACAATGTCTTTATCAGACTTAAAATAATTGAATACACGGTCATCCCCTTGCAAGAGGTCAAAAAATGCTTTATACTCATTGTGCTCACCCAATACGTTATATACAGATTTAACAGGATCTTGTAAAACACGGTCCACAAAATAAGTACGTCCGTTATCAGAATCATAACGGCTGGGCATTCCGGTCACTTCATTGATAACAATCGAAGCAGGCTTTACATTCACTTCTATATCTCCGCCACCCTGTATCTGTAAGTTTTTCCCTTCTCCACTGATCTTCAGCATAGTGCCACCTTTGGTAAGTGCATAATTGGTCTTTCCGTCATCAATATAACCCGACATTACATTCTGATCCTTATTACCTACCACGATGTGCATATCAAGAATATCGTTCAAACGATTGATGATACTATTTTGATTCTTTACTGTCCGCAAAATAGCTCCCGTTTTATTTCCAGCTGCATCTGCTTTATACACATCGGCAAACACCATGTTATCAGCAGGTACATATCTAAATGACCATATTTCACGATAGCTTACTCCCTTTGCCCAAGCAACCGGATCACGGTAGTTTTGTAAAGCCTCGTCCGTAGGTACAATCAGATTATACATATTTTCGATGGAACGCAGATATAAGAAGAAACGCATAGTTCCATCCTGTATCGCCCAATTCATGATCTGCGTGTGGTCACTTGTCAAAGTAGGTCCGTATACACATTGATAATCAATCGGTGGAAACACCTTATCGGATATGTAAATTACCCCGTTACAACCCAGATAAGTTTTTTTCACATTGTCAATAGAGATATCCATTTTAAAGCTCGATTCATCGGTTAGCTTCGGCCATGCGTGAGGCAACGAACTCATAAATGACTTCTTTTGATGATTCTTCAGAAACAGGGCAAGAATCGGAGTCGGAATATCCTCCCAACTTCCATAAGCCTCTTTCAAATAACGCCCTTTATCACTATTGATATACTCATTCATAGCCTTGTCCGTGGGTACAAACATAGCGCCCATATCCATTTCGCTACTATACACATTATTACTTGGATCATAGTACAACAAGCCATAACTTTCCATCCACTTTTCTGCTGGATCCAGTCGGTTTTCTACTGTAAAATAACGTTTTACAAAAATAGAATCTGCATTCGGAAGAACGGCATTGCTAAAACCGTCATAAAAATTATGCACCGCTTTATTAACATTTTCTTCATAATAAGGTGCACTAAATTTGTTTAGTAATTGGTTGAACAGATTCGTTTCACCGTTATCCCGAATCAACTGCGACATGTTTTTTGCCGGAAGTATCACATCTTCCATAACATGTATATACCCGTTCTTACAAATAATGTCCTTCTCTATTATTTTTACCCCATTTACATAGACATCTCCATCTTCATAGTTTCTACCATTATTCAATATAGAGAAATCTTCCTTGGTCACTCCCTGTACCATCATGTGCTCTGGTGTAAAATAAACTAAGGGTGACGAACTTTCGTCATCCACCAGATAAATCCCTCCTTTCTCTGAGAAACGATTCCAATAAGAGTTCTCAAATAATCCCTGATCTTTAATAAATGCGATACTGTCAAGATAGGTACTTGCATTGAATTTTCGGAAAGTCTGCCCTGTCGCAGGCCCTTCACCTGACACGGTCAGGTTGGAAAGCATACCCGATAGATATGCCATATTGATCATGCTCGAGTTCATGATCATTCTTTTCATCGGCATCGAAAGCATCTCGTAACTTCTAATGCCTTGCGTGTTTGTTTCAAAAAAGCGCTTGAATGCTTCATCCTTTGCCGGGAAAAGAGTTTTACTTCCGGTCTTTTGCAATACATCCTTATAATTAAGGTCATTGATCAGACGAACAAAATAAGTGAATTCGCCACTTTCATTCAAATAATCGTAGATATTGCCTCTTAAGAAATCGGGTTCTTTCTCATCATAATAATAGTCGTCTTTACACGACACAAGGCATAAATAACATAAGCTCACACAAAAAAGCGATAAAGCTATGAATCGCTTTCGATTAAATTTGTTATGCATTTCTTTTATAGTATTAAACGTTTATCAATTATAAACTAAGGATATCGAAATACTGAATCCATAAATGGACTTCACAGAAGTTGGCTTACTAAGTTGCATTTTTCATATAAACAAATTATTATTAGATTAATTTCACAGAACAAAAGTAGGAAGAAATAAAACTCCAATAGAACAAAAAGCCGCCATATACTATAAGAAATGTACACTCACCCACCTTTTTAGGGGTAAAATGGACATTTACACCTAAATTGTATACATTTGTAATATTGATTTATACATTTCATTATTAGGTTTACAAAAGTAAATAACTACCAACAAAGCAAATTCATAATTTTCACCGGAAAACAGATACAACCTGTCAAATAAATCACGATATTTGCAACATCCTTTAGGATTAGCCTCTACAAGGGAAGTTTACCAATCGTTATCTTCAAAAACACTAATGCCTGAGGCTTCGCGTCAGTATACGCCCAACTAATACACTAATAATCAATATATAATATATCTTAACACATCGAGTTAACTTAAATCATATATAATGAATAAAATACGTATTTCATTACTATTCATCTGTAACATTCTCTTTCTGAACGTATATTGTCAGACGCTGGCCAAAAATTACTACGTAACTTCGGCTCAAAATCTGTCTCAAAACAATGTTAAAACAATCATTCAGGATGATAAAGGTTTTATGTGGTTCGGAACGAAAAACGGCCTAAATCGTTTTGATGGAAAGAAAGTGAGAATATACAATTGCTATGATGAAAAGAGAGGTATCGGTAACAATAACATCTCCGCCCTGTTTGAAGATAAGAACAAGAATATATGGGTAGGTACAGACCGTGGTATATATATCTATAACCCCCTGTCCGAAAAGTTCAGACATTTCAACATCACTACAGAAAGCGGAATAGGTATATCCGATTGGGTAGCTCAGATAGCGGAAGACAAAGAACAAAGGATATGGATAATAATACCTAATCAGGGTGTGTTCAGATTTGACATTGATGCCAATAGCCTGTCACACTATCCTTTTATTATTGCAAGCAATCAGGCTTCTAAACACCCACAGTGTATTACAATCCTGAAATCCGGTGAAATATGGGTAGGCACCAATAAAGACGGATTGTATCATTACAATACTAAAACCGATAAATTCGAGCAACATATCGTAGACAGGAATGGTATATCCATCAAAAATGACATGATATACAGTACCTGCGAATACGGTGATTATATTATATTAGGTGTACATGAGGGAGAATTAAAAAAATACGATTACAACAATAACACTTTTTTTGTAGTTAATGCCGCCGACGTTCACCACAAAATTATCAGAGATGTCAAGGTATTCAACAATGAATTATGGGTAGGTACGGAACAGGGTATCTATATAATAGATGAAGATGCCGGCAAAATAGAATTAATCCGTAGTGATCCGATGATAGGTAATAGTCTGACCGACAACAAAATTTACGCTATGTATCAGGATAATGAGAATGGAATATGGATCGGGACTGTATTCGGAGGAGTAAATTACATTCCTTCTCAAACACTGACAATAGACAGGTATCTCCCCAGCCAACAAAAAAATTCTATCGACGGAAGAATTATACGCGATCTGAAAGAAGATCAGAATGGAAAGATATGGGTATGTACCGAAGACAACGGCATATCGGTCTTTGACCCTAAAAAGCAATCTTTTGAAAGAATCACTCCGACAGGAGGTACTCAGTTTATTCCTCAGGCTATTATAGAGAATCAGGACGAGATATGGGTAGGTCTATTCAAAAACGGAATAGATATTCACAATCTGAAAACTAAAACCCGAAAACATCTCAGCCCCGAACAATTGGGTATCGACGAATCAAGTATCTGGGCATTATATCAGGACAGAAAAGGAACAATCTGGTTAGGAAATGGATGGGGAGTTTACTCCAGTGATAAGAATAACCTGAAATTTGAACGCCACAATGAATTCGGATACAACTTCATTTTTGACATATATGAAGATTCAAGAGGCAATATATGGGTTTGTACGATGGGAAATGGAGTGTTTAAGTTAAGAGCAACAGATAAAATAGTTGAGCATTATATTTACAGGCAGGAAGATCCCAATACCATAAGTTCTAACTCAGTGAGTAGCGTTACCGAAGATAGAAAAGGAAATCTTTGGTTTTCAACAGACCGTGGAGGCATATGTAAATATATGAAAGAGACAAATAGTTTCAAGTCTTACTCCAAAAACGAAGGATTACCCGATGACGTTGCCTACAAAATAATAGAAGATAATGAAGGCCTACTATGGTTTGGTACCAATCATGGCATGGTGCGTTTTAATCCCGAGACGGAAGCAATCCAGGTATTTACCGAAAAAGATGGCATTAATAACAATCAATTCAATTATAAATCGGGAATCAGAACCCGGTCCGGAAAATTATATTTCGGATCCATCAACGGATTAATGGCCGTAAATCCAAACAATATTAAACGCCCTCACGTCACAGCTCCACTTTATATTACTAAGTTACTGATATTTAACGAAGAATTAAAAGTAAACGAAAAAGGCTCTCCCCTTACCAACAGTATCATTTACACAGACGAAGTCCATCTGAATCACGACCAGAACAGTATTGGTTTTGAATTTGCTTCACTCAGTTATTCCTCATCAAGTAATTATAAATATTCCTATAAACTGGAGAACTTCGATAAGGACTGGACTATCACAAATGATAACCGCAGTGTATCATATACCAATCTTAGCCCAGGCGATTATTCTTTCCGTGTCAGGGCTACCAATAGCCTGGGTGAATGGGGGGACAATGAAACATCTATTAAAATATTTATCAAAGCCCCCTGGTGGCAAAGTACAATAGCCACCTACTGTTATATCCTCTTCTTTCTAATAGGGGTTATTACCTTTATTTATCTGTATGATCGTACACAGAAAAAACGGTATGCCCAAAAACAGATTCTGGCAGACAACCAACGCGAAAAAGATATATATAATGCTAAAATAGAATTCTTTACTGATATCGCACATGAAATACGAACCCCTCTTATTCTAATCAATGGCCCGCTCGAGGCCATATTGGAAGAGGAGGAAATAGATCCGCCAGCTATCAGAAAAAATATGCGCATCATGGAACAGAATGTGAAACGTCTGCTCGATCTGATCAATCAGCTACTCGATTTCCGTAAAATAGATGAACGCAAATTTATATTAAATCCCACAAATACCAATCTCAACAATCTGGTAACTAAAACCATAAACCGGTTCCAACTCACATTTGAGCAAAAAGAGAAACAACTTACACTTCACATTACTGATAATGTATTGATAGCCAACATAGATCAGGAATCAGTCATTAAAATTATCAGCAATCTGATGAATAATGCACTAAAATACTCAAACAAAACAATTCAGGTAGACTTGTATGCTACAGATGATAATATCGCTCATATACGTGTTATCAATGACGGTACTCCTATTCCGGACAATCTGAGTAAAAAGATATTTGAACCATTTTACCGTACGACAAAGGTATCCAATATCCCCGGAAGTGGAATAGGATTGTCTCTTGCCAGTAATCTGGCAAAACTCAATAATGCCGAATTAATACTTGATACCACTGCCTCCCTGACCACGTTTATTTTATCTATTCCAATCAGCGTCAATGCAGACGGACAACATACAGAGGAAAAGGAGCAGGAAGAGGATAATGAATCTACAACTTTCATCGAACAGAATATTCTTCCAACTGTTATTTCCGACACTGAAGAAGACGAAGAATTGGGAGAAGAAGAACCGAAAATAAAAGAAAACAGCATACTGATAGTTGAAGATGAACCGGAGGTTCGAAGCTATCTATCAGAACGCTTGGAAAAATATTTCAATGTCTACATTGCAACAAATGGGGTTGAAGCACTGAAAGTCTTAAACGAGAAGTACATTAACATCATTCTGAGTGATTTGATGATGCCCGAAATGGATGGTCTGGAACTGTGTCAGAACGTAAAATCAAACGAAGACCTTGCTCAGATACCTTTTGTTCTGCTTACTGCCAAAACGGATATGGATAGTAAAATGAAAAGTCTTGAGATAGGTGCAGATGCATATATCGAAAAACCTACGGCTTTCAACTATCTGTATAAGCATATTAATATGTTGCTTAAAAACCGGGAAAAAGAAAAAAAAGCATTCCTGAACAAACCGTTCTTCCCGGTACAGAAGATGAAAGTGAGTAAAAATGATGAGAAGTTCCTAAACAAAATTATTGAGATAATCAATCATGATCTTGCTAATCCGGAACTAAATGTGAAATATCTTGCTGACAACCTGTATATGAGCCGTTCAGGGCTCCATCGAAAAGTAAAACAGATAACCTCACTCTCCCCTATTGAGTTTATCAAACTAATCAGACTGAAAAAGGCTGCGGAACTGATACAGGGAGGTGAATATCAAATAGCAGAAGTTTGCTTTATGGTAGGAATTAACTCTCCGTCTTATTTCGGTAAGATGTTCTTTCAACAATTTGGTATGACCCCCAAAGAGTTTGCAAAAAGTAGCAAAGCAGGAAAAAGCTAAATAGAAAGGTATAGTTTGTTATAAAACGGTGAATGAGCCACAGTAAAATATAAATTATCCGTTATGGCTCATTTACCGTTTTATATTAGCCTTTAAAAACAAAGTAAATTGTATTTAACGGATATCTATATCAGGCTTATTTTTGATAATAGAACAAGCTGCTTTATGTCTTTACCCCTATTTCCTTTTTTCCTTACAACAAACTCAAACTATTTTATTTATCTTTTACACCTATTGTCAATCTTACAGACTTTTATTTCATTTCTCTACGAAGATTGTCTCGATCCTCTACGAGAAACGCCTCGATTGTCGTAGAGAATCGCCCCGTTTCTCGTAGAGGAAAAAACAGACACTATAACACATTGATTTACAAAACATTACACAATTACGAATCTGTATCATATTTTCAGCACACCAACTTCTGCTTCACCTCTCCTTTTGCGTCATCTTATTTTCTGAAATAACTACAATTCTGAGATTATGCTGAATATAATTCCTATCATATAGCTATTGTCAGCAGTACGATTCAGCACTACAAAAAAAATCACCAATATAAAATTCCACATCAGCGACATGAAGCTAAGGCATACTCTGCATGCTGCCAAAGCGTGCCGTACAGAGATATCTATATTAGCTAATTTCATATTCCATACCCATTGAAACATTACTCTAAAATCATTTTATTGATATCCTACATGAAGATTTAACTTTTCAAATACAAGGCAGAATACAACAAAACTCTCACCTAATAACACAAATGTAGAAAACGGGCTACAATATATTCAAACGCCGAAAATTTCTACATTTATTATAGTTATCGATACATTTAGTGACAGTCTAAATGAACTATTACGCTACATTTGTGCATCAGTTTTTGAACTATTAACCAAAAATTAAAATTAAAGATTATGAAGAACATTTTCTCTTTAAAGAAAAGTGCGGTCGCTCTATCACTATTAATGACCTGCGGAGCATCAGCACAAGTAACATTCGATAAAATAATGTCCAGTAACGGAGATAATCCTATGTTACCTTTTACTCACCGTACCGTCCCTGCCGTAGGCGACTTTAACAATGATGATTTTATGGATATCATCATGGGTGGACAAAGTCATAAAGATTACGTTGAAGGCGGTAAGTTTGATGTCGGAGGATGGTTTTGTGCAGCCATTGTAATAAAGAATGACGGGAATGACAATTTTACTATTTCAGCAAAATCCAAACACGAAGCAGGAACAGAGGATAATCCTGACGCTCCGGGAACTCCGGTTGAAGACCTTATCAATCTGCCGATAAGTACAAAGTCCTTCTTCCGTTTCCTTGATTTCAATAATGACGGAAATCTGGACCTTATTATAAGAGGAAAAGGAGAACACAACTTCCTAACCAATGAATCCGAATATTTAATGCTTCTTGAGAATCAGGGACCGGAAAACGGCTACAAATTTAAATTAGTAGAAAATCACGGACTCAACCAAGCACATAATGAAGATTATCTTACAGGTATCTCTATAGGCGATTATGACAGAGACGGCTTTGTTGACGTTTTGCTCATGGGATGTGAAAACAAAGATCAGAGTAACGACCCGGAAAATCCAAACTACGATCCGGAACGCCTTAAAAGACGCTTCGTTGAACTTTACAAGAACAATGGTGGCGACGGAACTTTCACTATACAAAAAATAGCAGAAACCTTCGGAGAAGAGGGTTTGGATGGTAATTTTAAACCGATGAGCCATGGTGACGTTGCTTTTGTAGACATTGACAACGACGGTTGGCTGGATATCTTTTGTACCGGATATGCTGACAATGAAGATGGTAGCATTAGAGAGTCCGGAAAAGAAATCCGAATCTATCAGAATATAGAAGAAGGTACTGCATTCTTGGATGTGACACCGTTTGATAATGATACTTTTCAGGGAGGTTATGATATCACTCTTTTTGTAGAAGACTTGAATGGAGACGGCCTAATGGATCTTATTTTGTTGGGTGATGGTGCACCAACTCCCGGCGGAGGAACAATCTACATGAATGAAGGTGACCTTGTCTTTACCCCGGTAGATATGGAAACTTCAGGTTTCGTACAGGTAAGAGCAGTACCTACTGGTACTTTTGCAGATATGAATCATGACGGAAAACTTGATGCCGCACTTATGGGATATTCAAATAGTTTAGGGTATTTTAGTGGTATCATCTATCAAGGTGACAATAATACATACAACTATGGAGGCGTAAAAGAAGTATTTAACGCTGGCGAACGTCAGGGTGGACTTGTTATTGCCGATTTCTCTAATGACGGTAAATTAGATGCATTCGGAGTGGATGGTAATGCTTCAAATGAAGTTGCTATGTTCAAAAACACATCCGACTTCGTGAACCAAGCTCCTACTGCTCCTACCAATGTTGTCGCCAAAATCGAAAAGGGTATGTTGACTGTAACTTGGGACGACGCTACCGATGATGTAACTCCTGCAGAGGCGTTGTTCTACAATGTTTATGTAAAAAACAACAATACCGGAAAGATTTCAATGATTATCCCAGCCAATCCGGAAACAGGACGTTTGAAAGTGATTACTGACTATCAGACAGGTGTACGCAGCGTATTGAAATCATATTCTGTGAAAGTAGATGCTTCCGAAGGTTATAGCTACACCGTTGGTGTACAGGCCATCGATCAGGCACAAGGTGCAAGTACTTTCACAACTCAATTACTTGGTAAAGATACCGGTATTGCTCAGAACGAAGTAGCCAACAACGTTCGCATCGAAACAGTTAAAGAAGGCTTTATCGTAAGAGCAGACAGTGACCTCGATGTTGAAGTAACCGATATGCTTGGAAGAGTAGTAGCAAAAGATAAAGCAAACAACGTGATTCCAGTTTCTTCAAACGGTATCTATCTGATCACAACCGGAGGACGCACCTATAAAGTAGGTAAATAAGGTAAAATAGATTTTTCAGGATATTATTATAAGAAAAGGAACTGTTTCATTTCAGCTATATTGGGGACAGTTCCTTTTTTCAGTTTCTAAAACCTATTATTATGAGAAAGACACACTATCTGATAGTCGGCATTTTATCTTTAATAAGCATCTCTACACATGCCATCGACTCACAGAAAATAGCTGCTAAGCATCCTATTATTGCAGACAAACCCGTTCCCGGTTTCTTTGAAGGAGCTTTGTTAGGAAACGGTGCCTTGGGAGTAGTAGTAACAACCCGTCCCGATGCCATTTGTCTGCACTTCGGTCATAATAACGTCTGGGACATACGCATTGCCGAAAACAACAAAGAGAAGATAGGTACTTTCGACGAAATTTTCACCAAAGCCCAAACAACTCTCACCGGCTTACCCTCTATTTATCACAGTAGCGAATTCTCGGAATATCTGAAACTGACAGCTGAGAACTACCAAAAGCCCTATCCACGCCCTTTCCCTTGTGGCACACTATTATTGGGATTTGACCGGCGTGAAGTGGAATTGTTAGGACACACACTCGATATTGCCAACGGATTGTGTACCGTCCAGCTACTGAAAGACGGCAAAAAGATAGCACTAAGGATATTCACCGACATGAATAAAGATCAGGTATGGTTGTCATTAACAGACAATCAAGGAAATCCCATACCCTCTTGTTTTAATCGCATCCGCCTCATAGCCGATCCGTCTACTCCCAATGACATCCCCCATTACCAAATTCGGGAACAAGAAAAGTCTCTCGGTTATTTCCAGCGTTTGCCCTATCTTGAACCACATTTGTATGATATACAGAAAGGGCACGCCAAAGACAAAGCTTTTGCTTTGGATCTCACCACTAACGTGTCCTTACTAAAAGGACAACGTACAACAACATTAGGCATAAAAGAAGATCTGGCGGACATGGAGCGTTATCTGGACACTTCTGAAACTCCTTTTTATGCAATGGTATCTTTAAAAGAAGGACTTGCAGAAGATACTTCACTATTCACATTGCCAAAAGAAAAGATTACTACCAACAGCTATATTGCTGCCGAAAAAGCCAGCATGCAGAAATGGAGTGAATACTGGAAGTGCTCCGGTGTATCGCTGGCAGATAACGATCTGGAAAAAATATGGTACAGAAACCTCTATTTCCTCAATTGCTCAGTCAAGGCCGGTGTCACATGTCCGGGCATCTTTGCCAATTGGAGCTATGGTAATATAGGGACTGCATGGCATGGCGATTATCACTTAAATTACAACACCCAACAACCGTTTTGGGTAACCTACTCCAGTAATCATCTGGACAAAAACATACCCTATGTAGACTTAGTGCATCATCTGCTACCCGTAAGTCGTGCATGGGCAAAAGAGTATTATAACATGCGCGGAGCTTTTTTCCCACACTCCGCCTACCCGGTAGATATGACTATGCACCCCTATCCCGTACCTGATTGGGGATGGGAAGTGTTTGAGACTCCATGGATGGTACAAGGCCTGTGGTGGCACTATCTTTACTCAGGCGATACTGATTTTCTAAAGGAAAAAGCATTCATCCCCATGAAAGATGCTGTCATGTTCCTGGTAGACTACATGAGCCGTCCGGATGCCAAAGGAGAACAATGGGGAGATCACAAATATCACATCTTTCCTTCGATCCCTCCTGAGTTGTACGGGTTACAACCGGATTTTAAATTCAACTATGACACGCAAATAGACATCGCTCTTAGTAAATTCATATTCAAAGCCTATCTGGAAGCGATTCAGATATTAAAGATCGGGAAACAAGAAAAGAATTTAGCCGGACAAGTAAATAAAATCTTGTCCGGTATGCCTGCCTACCCCACTTATCAATCGCCCGAAGATGGAGAAATATATGTATCAGTCCCGGGAGAAACGGACCAGATCGTATATAATGTCCCAGCTAATATGACTCATGTATTCCCCGGCGAAGAATATGGCATGAATGCTCCGGAAGATATAAAACGCCGCTTAGAAAACACATACCGTGCCCACCAAAATGAGGGTGGCAATGACATTGTTTTCGTAAATCTACAAGCAGCCCGCATGGGATTGCTGGACTTAGAGAAATTCAAGCGCCAAGTAAACTATGCCACACTGCCGAATCAGACGGTAACAGATGCTGTATTGCAGATAGGAGGACGTTATAATGACCAGACCGATTACTTTTACATGGGAAACATGGGCATCTGGTTTGAGAATTTCGCCTTGCCGGTGGTAATCAATGAATGCCTGATGCAAAGTTATA
Source organism: Bacteroides sp. 41_26 (assembly GCF_949740115.1). Taxonomy (NCBI): domain Bacteria; kingdom Pseudomonadati; phylum Bacteroidota; class Bacteroidia; order Bacteroidales; family Bacteroidaceae; genus Bacteroides; species Bacteroides sp. 41_26. Next base: position 47,923 of record NZ_CATJGZ010000090.1, on the reverse strand, counting down.
ACGGAGAGATTGTTTTATTCCCCAACTGGGACTGGAAAAAAGATGCTGCCTTCACTTCCTTACGTGCCAGAGGGGCTTTCCTGATCGACGCTACTTTGAAAAATAAAGAAGTAACCCAAATAAATATAACCAGCGAAAAAGGTAATATGTGCGTCATTTGTAACCCATGGGATGGAAAGAAAGTATCATTGTCACGAAAAGACAAAAAAGAGATATTGTCGGGCAGTAAACTGCGAATCAAAACAGATCCCGGTGAACAATTCGTACTGACAGCAATCGAATAACTCAATTATGAATATCTTCCTTTCAAGAGGAAGAGCTATCAATAGTCAATTTTCAATTAGTATAAACAAGAGGCTGATTACAACAGTCTCGCAATAAAACAATCTTCACAACATGAAAAGCTTTATTAAATATCTCTTTCTAAACTTTCTCGTGGTTGGTTGCCTGTCTTCTTGCAGCAACACGAAAATCAATCTGGATCAGTGGACTTTTGAATACAACAAGCAAAGTAATACCATTGATATTAAAGCTGGCGACAACTATTCCCTGAACGGCTTGTACGCCTCCTTCCTGTACGATGGCGATACAATTACGTCTAAAGATTACACCAAAGTCCGGATGACCACAGAGAAAGTGGAAAATGCTTTCGGGCAAATACCGGTAGTCAAGATCACTTACACCGGAAAAGATCTGCCACAACTGGAACAACAATTTTACCCCATCCCCGGTAAAAACTACTTCCTGACGGAGTTCACACTGAACGGCGAATCAGCCGAAGTGGAATCAAACCTTATGGCCCCAATTAACATAGATGAAATGCCGCAGCTATTGGATAAGGGAACCAATAGAGCTCTGTTCATTCCTTTCGATAACGACAAATGGGTACGCTACCAGTCGCATCCACTCACCTTTGATAAACTAACCAGTTACGAAGTCACAGCTGTTTTCAATAATGAGAGTAGAAAAGGCTTCGTTGTAGGTTCTATAGAGCACAATAACTGGAAAACAGCCATCGAAATGCAATCCGGAGACGCCAACAATTTAAAATCATTGATCTGCTATGGAGGTGCTGCCGACGAATTGACACGCGACTCCAAGCCACACGGTGCCCTAAAGGGTAAAAGCATTAAATCACCGTTAGTTTTATTCGGACTTTTTGACGATTGGCGCACAGGACTGGAAGAGTATGCCGATGCCAATGCTCTGATAGCATCTCCCAAAGCATGGGACAAAGCAGTACCCTGCGGTTGGAACAGCTGGGGAGTATTGCAGTTCGGGCTTACTTACCCCAAAGCATTGGAAGTTTCGGACTTCTTTAAGAACAATCTTCAAAACAACCACTTCTGCAATGCAGACAATACCGTATATATCGGGCTGGATTCCGGTTGGAACAGTTTCTCAGAGCAAGAACTGACCGCTTTTGTTAACCGTTGCAAAGCAAACGGACAGATTGCCGGTGTATACTGGACTCCTTTCACTGACTGGGGCCGACAGGCTGAAAACGTACTGCATGATGCACCTGCATACAAATATAAAGATGTATACTTGTATGCAAACGGCAAGCCACAGGAACTGGACGGCGCTTATGCCGTAGACCCTACCCATCCGGCAATAGAAGCACAAATGAAGAAAACATCCGAACTCTTCCGCCGTTGTGGTTTTGAATATGTAAAGATGGACTTCATGACGCATGGAGCTATGGAAGCAGATCATTGGTATAACCCCGAAATACAGACAGGTATACAGGGCTATAACTACGGAATGGCTTTACTGAACAAGTACTTTGGTGATATGTATATCAACCTTTCCATCTCACCGATATTCCCAGCTCAGTATGCCCAGTCAAGACGTATTGCCTGCGATGCCTGGAACAAGATAAAAGATACGGAATATACCATGAATGCCGTTTCGTACGGATGGTGGATTGACCGTGTTTACCAATATAATGATGCCGACCACGTGGTGTTGAAGGATGCCACCGAGGGAGAAAATCGTGCAAGAATCACCTCAGCAGTCATCACCGGACTCTACATTGCAGGTGACGACTTTAGCGAAGGCGGCTCAAAAGAAGGTAAGGAACGTGCAACTAAATATCTGACGAACGAAGACGTCAATCTCATTGCCAACGGTGTATCCTTCCGTCCGATAGAGGGCATTGGAACTAATTCCGAGAATCAATTCATGAGACAGGATAATAACACACTTTACTACGTAGTCTTCAATTACGGAGAAGAAGAAATGAGCGTGAATGTACCGCTCGAAAGAATAGGTCTCAATCCTTCAGAGACTCTTAACGCCAAAGAACTTTGGAGTGGAGCAGAGATTGACTTGAGTAAAGCCATTACCATTCCGGGAAAAGATGTGAAACTAATCAGAATTCAATAAAACCCCAATAGCATGAGAACCAAATTCTTATTAACAGCTGTTTGCTGTCTGTCATTTCTCTGTTTCCCAACTCATCCGGTTTGCGCCGCAGATGTAACGGTAGGGAAATGGCGAATCGACATCAACGAAAACAATGCCAAAGTAAATGTATACCACAATAACACGCTCGTAGTCAATGAGAGTAGTTGTGCATTCAAAAACGGAGATAAAGAGTATTTCCAAGACCAACTGAGTGGATATGCGATTCAGACGGCAGAGATAGCCGACCCGTTCGGCACAGGGAAAAAAGTAACCGTTACGGCCACCACAACCGATGGTATTACGGTCACTCAGGATTATTACTTATACAGTGACTATATACTGACAGAGTTCAGTATCGCATCCGATCAGGAATTAGCATCCAATTATATGGCACCCGTACGAAGCACGACTGAAGTCAGCTTCCTGCCTGCCAATAAAAACAGAGCCTTGTTTGTTCCTTTTGACAACGATGGTTTTGTACGCTTCGGCTCCTATAACTTCAACTCCGAAGAGACAGCTGAGTCTTCTACGAGCTATGAAGTGGGCGGCCTCTACAATGACGACACGCGGCAGGGACTGATTCTCGGCTCGGTGGAGCACACCGACTGGAAGACAGGGGTGGTGGCATATACAAGGAACAGCAACGAGGTTACCAATCTGGAAGTATACGGCGGAATAACCTCCGAATTTACCCGTGACACGTATTATAAAAACAGCGGAGACAAGTACACGGACAAAGGGTTCAATAATAACAAGACCAATACCCCTACCCCTCACGGAAAGCTGAGAGGTAAGATCATCAAATCGCCTAAAGTATTCATCGGTTACTTTGCCGATTGGCGCCAAGGTATGGAAACCTTTGGGGATGTAAACGCTATTGTTGCTCCCAAAGCCGTCTGGGACGGTAACAAACCTTTCGGCTGGAACAGCTGGGGAGTGCTGCAAGGAGATGTAAACTATCAGAATGCATCTGAGACGGCCGCTTTCATCAAGAATGAACTGAAAGAGTTCTCCAACGGAGCGAATGATGTGTATATCGGACTGGATGCCGGCGGCGGAAAGCTGGACGACGAAGGAAAGATGGAAGCTTTCATCAGCGAATGCAAAGCGAGAGGACAGAAGGTGGGAGGATACATGAATACGTTCGTTTCCTGGGGAGACGATCCATATGATGTTTGCCTGAAAGCCAATGGAGAATACATCCGCTTCGACGGTGCTTATGCACTCGACCCCACCCACCCTTCAGTACTTTCCGGCATAAAGAACGCCATTGAAAGCCATATAGCCAAAGGGTTTAGCTATGTAAAGATCGACTTTATGTCTCATGGTGCGGTAGAAGCAGACAGTTATTACGATAAGAGCGTACACACCGGTATACAGGCTTACAACAAAGGTATGCAGGAGATATACAAATATGCCGCCGGAAGAATCTACGTCAATCTGTCCATTGCACCCATTTTCCCTGCCCAGTATGCACAGAGCCGTCGCATCAGTTGTGACGCATGGGGCGATATTAACAACACCAAATACGTGTTGAACTGCTTGAGCTACGGCTGGTGGCTCGACCACGTTTATCAGTATAACGATGCTGACCATGTAGTGATCAAGGGTTATTCGGAAGCCGAAAACCGTTCGCGCATCACCTCCTCTATCCTTACGGGTATCTTTATATTGGGAGATGACTTCAGCGACAATTCCAATGCCGCTGTAATCACCGCCAAAGCACGTGCAAAGAAACTCCTCACTAACCCCGAGATCATAAGAATTGCAAGTCAGTGCAAAGCTTTCCGTCCGGTGGATTCTGCTCCGGCCGGAGGAAACCAGGATGCTGCCCGTAGCTTCTATGCCACTGTGGCAGACACCATGTATGTGGCTACATTTAATTATGGCACAATGATCAACCGGGCGATGGATTTCGATCGTCTGGGCTTAGAGCAGGGTACGGAATACGTCGTTCGCGAATTGTGGGGTAATAAGGAATCGATAAAGACCGGTAACTGGACTGAAAGTATACCCACAAGAGATGTGAAGCTATTCAAGATCTATCCCAAGAACCCCACTCCGCAGGTTCTGAAAGAAGCTGTCTGGAAGTCAGGTGGCAGTTTTCCTGCCGATTGGGTGATCGACGGACGATTCATCTGGGGAGACTTCAACAATGACGGTTATAAAGATGCCTTCTACATCGCCGGACAAGGCGGTGGTAACATCGGGCTGTATATGAATGACGGTGGTGCCGGTTTTACCCAGCAAAGCACTACCCTGCCCGCCTTGAACTGGGCTTCTGCCGCTGCCATTGATTATGACAACGACGGCAATCTCGATCTGATCATCTCCGGAAGAACCAACGAGGTTTCCGGTAACCGGAAAATCGTAACGCATGTATACCGGAACAACGGTGCACCCGAATACACCTTCTCGGAAGATACGGAACGCAGTGCAGAGCTGATGGGCGTCACCTCCGGCAATGCTGGTGATAATGATCGCCCGGGACGCTTCCTGCAAGTGTTCGACTACAATAACGACGGCTGGCAGGATCTGATCCTGACAGGAGTAACAACCGATGGGAGCAGCGTAACCGCTCTTTTCCGCAACAACCAGGGGAAATTTGAACGGATGCCCAATGTGGTGGACGGCAATGACTTCCGGGCAGTGAGTGGAGGATCGGTCCACGTGGGCGATGCAAATCATGACGGATATGCCGATGTCTTCGTTCAGGGATGGAACGGTGATTTCTACGCAGACCTGTATCTGAATCAGAAGAACGGTACTTTCTCCCGTTCGGAAGCACTTTCTCAACTCTTTACTGCTTCACAGGCAGCAGAGACGGTCTTTGCTGACATCAACGGAGACGGATACGATGACTTTGTCGAAATAAACAGCAACGCTGCCAATCTGTTTATCAACAACCAGGACAATACGTTCACCAAATACGATGAAACGGTGACCGGTTTGACGAAAAGCGGAGCCACAAGCATTACCGCCGGCGATGTGAACAATGACGGACGGACAGACCTGGTGGTTTCCGGTTTCAACATCATGACCAAGATCTACTACAACAACGGCAACAACACGTTCAAAGGCGTGGATGTGCCCAAAGAGGTGACTGCCCGCTCAGGTAACTTAAACTTGGTAGACATCAACGGCGACCGGACCTTAGATCTCTCTAACTTTGGTTATGGTGACGGCTTTACAAGTGCTTATGTGCTGAATGACCTGTCTCAAAACACCCTCCCGGCAAACATTGCTCCCCGAGTTCCGGCTGGCCTGACCGTAACCTATACCGATGGAAAGTTTACACTGGCTTGGGAACCTGCGGCAGATGCCATCACTCCGAGCAATGCCATTCGTTATAACGTCTATGCCAAAGATGAGAACAGCGGCATTGTATACTTCTATTCTCCGGCAGATTTCACTACCGGCAAGCTGAAGACAGGAGGAGCCATCACAACCCTGATCAATCAGAACTCATTTGAATGGAACCTGCCGGATGGTAAATACACGTTCGGTGTACAGTCTGTTGACCAGGCAGACGTTGCCAGCGAATTCCTTACCGTTAAATACCCCGCGTTGAAGGTGGAAGAGGTAGTTTGGACAGTAGGTGGTACGTTCCCCCACTATTTAGAGTCGGGAGATGCCATCTGGGGTGACTTCAACAACGACGGACGAGTAGACATGCTCATCACAGGAGGTAGAGATTCCGGCACGCTGGCACTCTATGAGCAGACTCAAGACGGGAAGTTCAAAAGAGTTCAGAGCGACAATGCCGCCTTGGCAGCAATGTCCCGGTCGAAAGCTATCTTTATAGACTACGACAATGACAACGACCTGGACATCGTGGTGATGGGAAAAGGTTCGAGCGGAACCAGCCTGCCTCTCATTCTTGAAAATACGGGTGCGGAGAATCAGTATGCCTATGTAAAAAACACAACACTCGCTGCCGGATTCCTAAAACACTATTTCTTGAAAGACGAACACAGCGGACGCGGACTGATTGCTTTTGATTACGACAATGACGGTTGGACGGACCTTCTTGTTTCCAGCGATGTACCGTATAACAAAGCTACCGGAACTTCTGCCACTACCCTCTACAAAAACATGGAAGGAAAAGGATTTGTACGCCAGACGACGGTGGTTGACGGAGGAGAGTTCAGACACATCACACAGGGTTCCGTGCACGTAGGCGATGTCAACGGCGACGGTTATCTCGACATTTACAACCAGGGACGCGCGTTTCTGCCTTCAGCCGAAGATGTAGGTTACCTTTACATCAACAATCAAGACGGTACTTTCAAGCAGGTAGCCATGGACGGATTTGTTCCGAAGCCATTCTCTGATGCAGCGTTGGTAGACGTCAACGGCGACGGTTATTCAGATATTGTGGAAGTGAACGAAACAAGCGCCACTCTGTACCTGAACGATAAAAGCGGTAATTTTATCAAAGTCAAGGGTGCCGGCCTTATCAACGGTAAATGTGTTCAGTCTACGGCAGGAGACATCAATAACGATGGTTTCATGGATTTGATTGTGACCGGAGAAGGCATTGTAACCCGTGTTTTCTATAATTACGGAGACAATACATTTGCCTTGGGCGGTGTTCCGTCGGAAATAACAGAAAGATGCGGAGCCATCAACCTGGTGGACATCAACGGAGACGGTACATTGGATGTAGCTTCTTTCGGCTGGCAGAATGACTGGAAAAACGCGTATGCTTTCAATGATCTGAGCAAGAGTCATATTCAGGCAAACGCAGCGCCTGCAGCTCCAACCAATCTGAAAGTGGAGTCGGTGGACGGCAAAGTGATCCTGACATGGAGCAAAGCAACAGACGACCATACGCCGCAAGAGGCACTTCGCTACAATGTGTACGTAAAAAACAATGCCGACAACACTGTATATGCCTATGCACCGACAGATGTTCAAACCGGAGTATTGAAAGTCCGGAACCTGATTCCATTGATCCAGACCAACCGTTTTGAACTGAACGGACTGGCAAGCGGAAAGTATACTTTCGGCGTGCAGGCAGTAGACCAGGCGGACCTGGGAAGTCAGTTTGCCAGCATCAGCGAAGATATTATCACAGGCATCCACTCAATTGCCTTTGACGGGGTAGAAGCCTATGCCAACGCTCAACGACAGATTACCATCAAGAACAACGGGCAAGAACCGGTAGAGTATACCATCTTGTCTGCCAACGGCTTGATGATGTCAGCCGGTGTATGCGCTACGGCTGCCCAACAATCTTCTGCTGTTTTGGAACAAGGCGTCTATATTGTTCGCCTATCCTATGGCAATAACGAAGCATCTACGGTGAAAGTAACGATTCATTAATTAAGAATTCGTTTTTTATATCGGGATCGGTATTTCACCACAGAGTAACACGGAGTTCCACAGAGTTTAAATCTTTATTGAAACGCAGATTTTCGCAAAGGGAAACAAATATAAGATAAAGAAATACAGTCTTTTAATCTGTGTTTATCTGTGTTAATCCGCGTTTCATCGGATAAATAGTACTCTGTGGAACTCTGTGCTACTCTGTGGTGAGTTTTGCTCATTCTTTTTCAATAATATTATCTTTTATGAATAGAAAATTCATTCATTCAGCTTTTTCACTGGTATTGTTGGCAGGCATGAGCGCCTGCCAAAGCCGTACGGACGGTGCGGAAGACCTGTCATCCTACGTCAATCCTTTCATTGGCACCAGTGTCAAAGCCGATACGGAACAATCTTTCAACAGCATGGGGAAAACCTTTCCCGGAGCAGCGACTCCGTTTGGAATGACCCAGGTAAGTCCCAACACCATCACCGGAGGCGACTACGGATCGGGATATGGCTATCAGCATAAGACTATCGAGGGATTCGCTTTCACCCAAATGAGCGGCATTGGCTGGTATGGCGACTTAGGAAACTTCCTGGTGATGCCCACTACCGGCGAACTTCAGGTGGTTGCCGGCAAAGAGAGCGATCCGGAGAAGGAGGGATACCGCTCGGAGTACGACAAAGCATCGGAAGCCGCTTCTGCCGGATACTACACCGCACGCTTAACGAAGTATGACATCCTAACGGAGGCAACTGCCTCTCCGCACGGAGGTGCGCTGAAATTTACCTACCCTGCCAGCGACTTGTCGCGCATCCAGATCGATCTGGCAAGACGCGTTGGCGGAACCTCTACCACGCAGTACGTGGAAGTGGTCAATGACAACACGATCCGCGGTTGGATGAAGTGTACACCCGAAGGAGGTGGTTGGGGAGACGGATATGGCAACCCCGACTATACGGTATTTTTCTATGCAGAGTTCAGCAAACCTTTGGACAATTACGGTTTCTGGAGTGCCGACATTCCGGATGATTGGGAACGCAAACGCGAAAATGTGCTGAGCGACAATTATCAGGCTCGCATCGCCCAATCGAGTATTATCAGAGGCAAGAAGTCACTGGAAGGCAAACACGTAGGTTTCTTTGCAGAATTCCCCACCACCGATCAGGAAGAGGTCACCCTGAAAGCAGGTATCTCCTTCTCCGACTTGGAGGGCGCTGAAAAGAACTTCAAAGCAGAGTTGCAGGGACAAACGTTCGACGGGATGAAGAAACAGGCCAAAGAGTTGTGGAACAAGGAACTTTCGAAAATCTTAATGGAAGGAGGCACCTATGACGAGAAAGTCACATTCTACACTGCCCTGTATCACACCATGATCGATCCGCGTAACATGACAGACGTAGACGGACGGTATCCGGGCGGCGATCATCAGATTCATCAGACGGCCGACTTCACGAAACGGACCATCTTCAGCGGCTGGGACGTGTTCAGAAGCCAGTTCCCCCTGCAAACCATCATCAACCCCACGTTGGTGAATGACGAGATAAATTCGTTGGTGACGCTGGCCGAAGAGAGCGGAAAAGGATATTTGGAAAGATGGGAGTTCTTCAATGCCTATAGCGGATGTATGGTGGGCAACCCGGCCATCTCAGTTCTGGCAGATGCTTATGCCAAGAACATCCGGAAGTATGACATTGAGAAAGCCTACCGGGCAGCCGTACGTACTTCCGAGTTGATCGGGAACAAAGAAGAGTTAGGATACACACCCGTAGAGAAGGGATATTCTATCTCGGAGACACTGGAATATGCATACACAGACTGGTGTGTGGCACAGCTTGCCAAGGCATTGGGCAAAACGGACGACGCCGAGAAATATACCCGGAAGTCATTGTACTACAAAAACATCTTCGACTCGGAAGACAAGATGTGGTTCCGCCCCAAACGCGAATCAGGAGCCTGGGAAGAGTGGCCCGCCAACGGCCGATTGACGGAATGGCACGGCTCCATCGAATCGAACCCCTACCAACAGGGATGGTTTGTACCCCATGACATCGACGGTATGGCAGAACTAATGGGCGGAAAAGAAAAGGTGATAAATGACCTGGAATACTTCTTTGAGAAAACACCCAAACATTTCCTTTGGAATGAGTATTACAACCACTCCAACGAACCGGTGCATCACGTCCCTTTTATATTCAATCGACTGGGTGTTCCTTGGCTGACTCAGAAATGGACAAGATATATCTGTACAAATGCTTATCAGAATGATATTGAAGGTCTAGTAGGAAATGAAGATGTAGGACAAATGTCTGCCTGGTATATACTTGCAACTTCTGGTATTCATCCTGTTTGTCCCGGAGAAACCAGGTATGAACTGACAAGCCCTGCATTCGACAAAATAACTTTCCGGCTGGAGGATAACAAAACTTTCACTATTGAAGCAAAAAACAACTCAAAAGAGAATATGTACATCCAACGAACATGGCTCAATGGCAAAGAATACAACCAATGCTTTATTGACCATGCCGATATTGTTAAAGGAGGAGTACTTACAGTAGAAATGGGTTCAAAGCCTATAAAATAAATAAAATTCACCATAGAGTATACAAAATACACAGAGATTATATGGTTTTTAAATTACCTATAAAAACTCTGTGTATTCTATGGTAAAACAATACAATTACAGTTTTAACGAGTTATTCACATTCATTTGTTTCTTTGAGAACCATTCTTTAAATTCTGTTACCCGCGCCTTGCTCACCAATATCTTTTCCTTGATTCCCAAATACCGTAAATTGATTGACAGACGGCTATTGAACCACAAATCAATATCTCTGATAGCTTCTCTGGAAATCAGAAACTGGCGGTTTACCCGAAAAAAAAGAGTGGGATTGAGAGATCCGGCCAACTCATCCAGGGGTTGCGGAAAGTAATGTTCGGTTCCATCCGTCAGAACAGCTTTCACCTGGCAGTCTTTAATGTAAAACAGTTGAATCATATCTACTGATACAGGCAGTAATTTGTCTCCTTTCAACGGAATAAGAAAGTGGGTTTTATAGTTTTCCTGCTCTTTAAGAGAATGGATGAGTTGTAACAATTCTTCTTTCTGCGGTTGTTGGTTCCCAACTTCGGTAACAGATTTATGTAAGTTACCTAATTTTTCGAAAGCGTGTTCTACATCTTCTTTTCCTATCGGCTTGAGCAGATAGTCGATGCTGTTTACCTTAAAAGCCCGCAGTGCATACTCATCATAAGCAGTAGTAAAGATGACCGGACAGGTGATGCTGACATGTTCGAAAATCTCAAAGGCCGATCCGTCTGCCAGATGAATGTCCATAAATACAAGTTCAGGCATCGGATGACTGCCAAACCATTCGATGGTAGCTTCGATACTATCGAGCATGGTAACCACCTCCACATCCGGTTCGACCTCTTTGAGCAACGATACGAGATTGCGTACTGCTGCCTTCTCGTCTTCTACAATGACTGTTTTCATAACTCTTCCTTATTAATAAGCGGAATAGATACCATGAATTCCTTATCCTCTGTGATTTGAATATCTTTTTTGAACAGAAGCCGGTAACGTTTAGCAAGGTTAGCAAGGCCAATTCCTGTTCCAGAAGTTGCAGTCCACTTGGGTTGGATCGCATTGCCGACAGAAAGATTTCCTTCCTTATCGGTTGCGATATGAATGGTCAAAGGTTTGCGGTTACTGATCTCGTTGTGCTTCACGGCATTCTCTATCAGCACCTGGACAGACATGGGAGGAATACAGTATCCCTCATAAAATTTGTCTATCCGGATGTCAAATTGAAGATTATTCTCGAATCTCATTTTCAGTAAAAAGATGTAAGCAGAAACAAACTCCATTTCCTCACGCAAGCAGACACTTTGCGATTCATTGCCTTGTAGGGTATACCGCAATACCCGCGACAATTCCTGAATGTAATCCTGCGCCTTATCCTGATTCTCACGCACCAAGGAACGCAAAGTATTCAGTGAATTGAAAAGCATATGCGGATTGAGTTGATTTTTTAAGACTTCGTATTGGTTTCGAATATTCTCAGCCTGAAGCTGCTCATTCTCCACACTTACCTGCTGCTGACGGCGAATCAAATGAATAATGTAGCAACTGCTCGTAACAAGGCAAGCCATAATAAAGTCGCGCAATGGATGCAGATAATGGTGTACCATGGCATCGATAGCCGGAATATCAAATGTCTTGTGGAGAAACACAAAACCTTGTCCCAGAAGATTGCTCAATACCCATGTAATAATAAATGAAAGCAAAATCTTGGTTCCTGTTATTTTGATGGAAGCCTGGTTGAAATGAAACAGTAATGTATTGATGGCAAAGAGTAGCAACAACGAGAGGAATGTGAACAAAACCTCGTTAGCCACATCAATAAACCGCATACCCGGAAAAAGTGTATGACTCTCAAAACGATCGAAAAGGGATACTAATTCCGGAAAATGGATAAGTACAGCCACCATCAGCGAGATGATGATTGTAGAGAGTAGGTACTTGTCTTTTTTTATAGCCTTCAATATCATTCCACAAAGATAAATGATTAATTATGAATTTAGGATTATCACTTATGAATTCAGACTTGGTTATTTCTTTTGGATATGTGCCGTCACATACATGCCCGGACGGAACTGTGCATTTGTTTCTTTGATACTGGCATAGACTTCGAGTGAGCGGTTTACTTCATCTACTTTCTGCCCGATAGAGATAACCGTACCATTGAATGTTTGTTTTCCCATACCATTCACACGGAATTGTACAGAACTTCCCACTTGTATGTCAGCAAGATCTTTTTCGTAAGCTGTGAGGCACAGCATAGGTCCGTTTTTATCAATGATCTCACAAAGGGCTTCTCCCGGATTGATATATTTGCCTACATTCATTGCTACATTGGCTGCGTAGCCGCTGATCGGTGCTTTCACTTCCAATAATGGTTGAATGCCGTTATTGAGTAACGTTGCCGGATGAATACCTAACAGTAAAAGTTGTGCAGCCGCTGCATCCTGACGGCTTTTCATTGAAAGATAATCAGCCTTACTTTGCTGGAACTTTTTCTGTGAAACGGCCTGTTCGGCAGAAAGATTCTTCTGGCGTTCATATTCAGCCTGAAGATATTCGGTCTGTGCATGAGTATCCAGATAAGTCTGTTGCAAAGTGATGAATTCCGGATTTTCCAATGTAGCAACAACTGAATTTACAGAAACATATTGCCCTGGAATTAAAGAAGCTTTCTTGATAACTCCGCCCATTGTCAATGCAACGGTTACCTGCCGTTGCGGAGAAAGCACCATTCGTCCGTTGAATGATACTTGGTTTGGTTTCGATGTAGCCGATGTGACGGCATCTACCAGAAGTTGTGCAACCGTATCGGCAGTTGTTTCTGCAACAGGATTCGATACAGTGTCTGTTGTAGTAACATCCGTTGCCGGTCGGTTTCCTGTACAAGCCACTAAAGTGAACAGCAGGATGGGATAAAATATTCTTTTCATAATTGTTTTTTATTTAGTTACCTTTGAATAATTCATACTCCAAAACAGTGATATTATACTGATAGACCGTTTCGATGTACCCTCTGCGTATGTCACGTGCCGTTGTCAGCGATTGGATGTATTCCGCTACACTGATCTCACTCTGTTTCAATTGCAGATTGGCGGCTTTTGTCAGTTCGTCCGCTTCATTCAGGGCAGAAACCGTGTAGTAACGCAAACTCTCACTACAGCGACGAAGTGATACTTCAAGTTCCGTTACTTTATTGTTCAACTCACGGATATTGGCATCTGCCTGAATTTGCGCCGATGCAGCCGCCAGTTTGGCTTGCTTGATTTTACTTTTCTGCGGAAGGAAGTAAACAGGAAAAGCAACTCCTACCATCCATGCATTGAGATTCTTCATCGGAAGAATATCCTGACGCGTATACCCTACACTGATCTCCGGAAAGAAACGGCTACGTTCTACGTTCAGCATCGCTTTTGCTTCATCCGCCTGGCTTTGAAAATAGCGACTATGTGTTTCGGACAAATGGGCTGTTGACAGGTCGGTGCACAACAACGATAAAGTAGAATCCGCCGGAACCACCGTATCATCTGCATAGCAGCTCCATTGAAAACGTGCCAAAGCTATATTTTCTTGTTCCTGTGCCTGGAACCAACGATTGTGCAGATCAGCAGCAATGGTGGTCATCATATTCTTTTCGAGCAGTGTATATTCACCCTGTTTATAACGTAACTCAGCAATTCGTTGTAATTCTTTCGCCAGTTTTTCCTGGTCACAGTACATGGAGCATAAATTGGAAGCATACTGGTAGTAAACCCATGCCCGTTTAACTTCTGCTGTGACTTCCTTTTCCACCATCCTCTGATAGTACGCGTTTGTTCTTACCTGCCGACTGACAAGTACGTTCTTATAGAATGGTGTCAATAAAGAACCCAGGTTCTGTTCAAATGCCAGTTCTTTGTCTTTCTTGTTTTCTCCGTTAAGCTGCCCCCACGAATAGTTGAATGAAGTGGAGGGTGCTTCTACTATCTCTCCCCGGGTCGCCCGGGTTTGCCGGATAGCATTCGCTGCCATCTTCAACCGGGGATGATTCTGTTTTGCAATTTCAATCGCCTGTTCCAAGCTGACAACTTTCGGCTGTTGGGCTGAAACCAAAGATGGAATCAGCAGGAGGAATAAAGATAACAGAGAAAAGAGATACAGACGAAACTTACTTCCCGGGCGTCTTAAAGTTGCAAATGAATTTACGATCTTATAAAACACCGGAATTATGAGCAGAGTCAGAACAGTGGAAATGATCAATCCACCAATCACCACGGTTGCTAACGGACGCTGTACTTCGGCTCCGGCAGAAGTAGCAATTGCCATTGGAACAAATCCCAGCGATGCCACTAATCCGGTGAGGAAGACGGGACGCAATAAATGGGGAGTTCCCAAAGATATAATTCGGCTCGTGCTCATAGCATATTGGTTTTGTTTACGAAGATCATTGAAATGATTTATCATCAGGATACCGTTTAATACAGCTACACCAAACAGGGCAATGAAGCCTACTCCTGCCGAAATACTGAATGGAAGTCCGCGTAACCAAAGCGCTACAATGCCACCGATAAGCGATAACGGAACTGTAGAGAACACCATCAATGTGTAAGTGACATTCTTAAATGCAAAGAACAAAATCAGCAGAATCAGCATCAATGCTACCGGAATAACGATCATGAGTGTATTGATTGCATTTTGCAGATTCTCGAACTGTCCTCCGTATTCGAAATAGTATCCCGGTTTCAGTTGGATATTCTTATCCAGTGTCTGTTGAATATTGGTTACCACCTGTTGGATATCAGCATCACGCACATTTACACCGATTACAATACGGCGTTTCGTTGCATCACGGTTAATTTGCAGCGGGCCGCTGACAAGATCAATACCAGCTACTTCACTCACCGGAATCTGAATTCCTTCCGTACTGCGTACAAAGAGTTTGTCCAAATTGAAATCTGCCACTTTTTCCTGATCAAGACGAACCACAAGGTCGAATCTCCGTTCATTCTCAAATATTACACCGCTTACTTCACCGGCATAGGCAGTTCTGATAATCGTATTAAGTTCTTCGATGTTAATGCCATAACGGGCTATTTTTCCACGGTTGTACTTTACGACCAACTGAGGTAATCCCATTGTTTGTTCCACAATGACATCGGCTGCTCCTGGAACTTTCTCCACGTAGGCAGCAGCCTCTTTCGCTTTTTGATAAAGTTCGTGCATATCTTCACCATACAGTTTCACCGCGATATCAGCTTTGGCACCGGTCATAAGTTCATTGAAGCGTAACTGAATCGGTTGGCTGAAATTGAACTCCGCACGTTCTGACATAGGTTCGAGTGCCTGTTTCATCTTATCCACCATTTCCGCCCGGCTGCTTGCACTGGTCCATTCCTTGAAAGGTTTCATCACAATCATCACATCGGCATCTTCTACTGCCATCGGATCGGTAGGAACTTCCGCAGTACCGATCTTGGCAACCACATGTTTGATTTCAGGAAATTGATCCATCAATGCTTTTTCCGCCAAATTAGATACTTCGATACTCTCCGAAAGTGAACTGCCCGCGGGAAGTGTCATTTGCATAGCAAAGTCTCCTTCATCCAGTGTGGGTATGAATTCTGCTCCCAAACGGGTGAAAAGAAAGAGCGAGCAGATAAGTGCCGCGAAGGCAATCCCCACAGTCTGCCATTTGAAATGAAGGCAGAATTTAAGTGTACGTTGATAAACTCTATTCAGCTTCTCAAAAAACCGGTCGGCAAGCGTAGGTTTCACTACAATGGTATGTTTCAGAAAAAGCGAAGCCATCATCGGAACGTATGTCAACGATAAGATCAGTGCACCGATAATACAAAACACCAATGTCTTGGCCATCGGTGTGAAATATTTTCCTTCGATACCATCCAAGGTAAGGATAGGGAAAAATACGATCAGGATAATCAATACAGCAAAAGTAGCCGAACGGACAACCCCGGAAGCTCCCTTTTCCACTTCTTCATCCATTTCCTCCTTAGACAATGTCTTACCACGGAATTTTTTCCCATAAATATGGGCAAGAATACCTTCCAGAATAACAATAGAACCATCTACTACGATGCCGAAATCGATAGCTCCGAGGCTCATCAAATTGGCAGTTACGTTAAACAAACGCATCATAATAAAGGCAAAAAGCATCGCTAACGGTATAACCGAAGCAACAATCAATCCGGCACGGACATTACCGAGAAAAACAATCAACACAAGAAATACAATAATAGCGCCTTCAATCAGATTGTTGACTACTGTCGAGATATTGCGATTGACCAGTTCCGAACGGTTCAAATAGGGTTCGATACTGACCCCCTCGGGCAACATACGTTGAATCTTCTCCACCCGTTTCTCCAATTCCTGAGTCACGACATTCGCATTAGCACCTTTCAACATCATGGCAATACCTCCTACACATTCACCTTCTCCATCTTTCGTCATGGCACCGAAACGCTTGGGCGAACCGAAACGAACAGTGCCAACGTCATTGATATGTACAGGAATCCCGTTACGATTGGTCACGACTATTTGTTCAATATCCTTCAGCTGACTGATCATACCTTCCGAGCGAATATAGTAAGCATTCTTTGTTTTTTCGATATAACTGCCCCCTGTGTTCTGATTGTTACTACTAAGCGCCTGAAATACCTCTCCAATGGTAATATTGAGCGAGAATAAAGCATCCGGATCAACGGCCACTTCATACTGTTTCATATATCCCCCAAAACTGTTGATTTCCACAATTCCCGGTATACCGGATAGTTGGCGCTTTACCATCCAGTCCTGGATGGTACGGAGCTCCATCGCATCATATTTGTTTTCATATCCCGGAGCCACTTTTAAAACATACTGATAGATTTCTCCAAGCCCCGTAGTAATCGGCATCATTTCCGGTGTACCCAGCTCGGAAGGAATTTCTCCACTAACCGTTTGTATCTGCTCGTTAATTAATTGTCTGGCGTCAAGCGTAGGGACAGATTCTTTGAATACAACGGTTACTACTGATAATCCGAAACGGCTGACCGAGCGGATATCTTCCACATTCATAATGTTACTCATCGCAATCTCAATTGGCATTGTGATAAGTTGTTCCACTTCCTGCGGTGCGAGGGTGGGTGAAACGGTTACAATCTGCACCTGATTGTTGGTGATATCGGGCACAGCGTCAATCGGTAGTGTCAGCATGGCATAGATACCGCCGATGAACAAGAAAAGCGTAGTCAGTCCGACGAACAACTTCTTCCTGATGGAAAAACGTACAATAGCTTTAAACATGATTTCCTGAGTGTTATTGTTTCATGCAACAAAATTACGGACTATCAGAATTCATAGACACCCAGAAAAGTTGAAACAAACAAATTGGAAAGTGAAGTGACGGAATACCGGTTTGAGGCTTTCGGAAATACACTTTTATTCCGTGACAAATTAGGAAATTTGAGAAAAAGATGAGAATATAATATGAAGCACCTTCCTCCCCGGAGCCGAGCATTTCCCTCCCCGGAACCGGGGAATAGCCCCGGTTTATCCTGCTAACTCTATTACTTCCAAATCCTTAAACGCCCCGTTCTCTATCACAAAACGCACCATGGTACGAACTTTATGAAAACCGGACATCCCTGCCGCACCGGGATTGATGTGAAGCATATCCAATGTTTTATCATACTTCACCTTCAGGATATGCGAATGCCCACTGATAAATAACTTAGGCGGACGCGCCATCAGGCTACCTATTATAGAGGGATCGTACTTCCCCGGATAACCTCCGATATGTTTTATCAAGACCTCAGCACCTTCTACCGTAAACCGATTGACCTGCGGAAACATCTTACGGATCTCCTGTCCGTCAATATTTCCATAAACAGCACGCAAAGGGCGGAAAGCCGCTAACTTTTCGGCTACCTCCACCGAACCGATATCTCCTGCATGCCATATTTCATCACAAGACTCAAAATATTCCAGGTATTTCTCATCCCACCATGCATGCGTATCCGATAATAATCCAACTTTCATCATAGTTTCTTTGTTTATATGCACAAAGGTACTTATATTTGGGAAAATCTTAACGCAATGGAAAGCAATTATCAGTATTTTAAAAGAGACATAAGCTGGCTGTCATTCAATTATCGCGTACTGCTGGAAGCTAATGACGACCGACTTCCACTGTATGAGCGCATCAACTTCATATCCATCTACTCTTCCAACCTGGAGGAGTTTTACAAAATACGTGTAGCCGATCATAAAGCAGTGGCATCGGGTGTCACCCAAAGCGATGAAGAGTCCGTACAATCGGCTGCCGAATTACTGGAAAATATCAACCGGGAAGTAAACCGCCAACTGGAAGACCGTATCCGTATCTACGAACATAAGATATTGCCTGCCTTACGCAAGAACCACATTATTTTTTATCAAAGCCGGAATGTAGAACCGTTCCATCAGGAGTTCATCCGGAACTTCTTCCGTGAAGAGATATTCCCCTTCCTCCAACCAGTGCCAGTATGCAAAGATCGCGTCGTGTCATTCTTGCGGGACAACCGGCTTTATCTCGCGGTGCGTCTCTTCATGCACGGCACGGAGCAGACCGACCCGGATCATGTGCAATACTTCGTAATGAAGATGCCATATAGCAAAGTACCCCGTTTCATCGAACTTCCCAAACAGGGGGACAACTATTACCTGATGTTTATCGAGGATATCATAAAGGCCAATATCGGCCTCATCTTCCCGGGATACGATGTGGACTCCAGTTATTGCATTAAAATCTCCCGGGATGCCGATATACTGATAGACGATACTACCAGCACCGCCGACCTTGTGGAACAGGTGAAGAAAAAAGTGAAGAAACGCAAAATAGGAGCTGTATGCCGTTTTGTATACGACCGCGGCATGCCATCGGACTTTCTGGACTTCCTCGTAGATGCCTTTCAAATAAACAGAGAGGAACTGGTTCCGGGCGACAAACATCTCAATCTTGAAGACCTGCGTCATCTGCCCAACCCGAACAAGGCATTGAAGTCACTGGAAAAGCCCAAACCTATGAAGCTGAATTGCCTGGATGAAAAAGAATCCATATTCAACTATGTGAAGCAGAAAGACCTGTTGCTTTATTATCCTTACCACTCGTTTGAACACTTTATACACTTCCTGTATGAAGCTGTACACGATCCGCAAACGAAAGAAATCATGGTAACGCAATATCGTGTAGCCGAAAACTCTGCGGTCATCAATACGCTGATAGCAGCTGCGCAAAACGGAAAGAAAGTAACCGTATTCGTAGAACTCAAAGCCCGCTTTGATGAAGAGAATAACCTGGCTACAGCGGAGATGATGAAATCCACCGGAATAAAAATCATCTACAGCCTGCCGGGGCTCAAAGTGCATGCCAAAGTAGCCCTTATCCGCCGGAAGAGTAAAGGTGACGATCCCAAAACCTGCGACTTTGCTTACATAGGTACCGGCAATTTCAATGAAAAGACAGCCATGCTTTATGCCGATTGCGGACTATTCACCTGTAATCCTAAAATAACCAAAGACCTTTATACACTCTTTTGTACTTTGCAGGGGAAGGAGAATCCCAAATTCAGCACACTGCTTGTAGCACGTTTCAACCTGATACCAGAACTGAACCGCCTTATCGACCACGAAATAGAACTGGCCGAAAAAGGACAGGGCGGAAGAATCATATTAAAGATGAACGGATTGCAAGACCCTGCCATGATCGACCGCTTGTATGAAGCCTCACAACGAGGGGTACAAATTGACCTGATCGTCAGAGGTATCTGTTGCCTGATACCGGGACAGTCATACAGCCGCAACATTCGTGTCACCCGTATTGTGGATACATTCCTTGAACATGCCCGCGTGTGGTATTTCGGTAACGCCGGTCATCCGAAAATCTATTTCGGTTCACCGGACTGGATGCGCCGCAATCTCTATCGCCGGATCGAAGCTGTGACCCCTGTACTGTCCCCCGAACTACAGCAGGAAATGATCGACATGCTGAACATACAACTTTCTGACAATCGCAAAGCTTGTTTCGTAGACGACAAGTTGTGCAATGTGTTCAAGAGTAAGTCTAAAGGAGAGGGTATCCGGGCACAATATACTTTCTATAATTACTTGAAAAGGAAAAATGAAACATCTTTGTAATATGTATGACACTTCTCTGCAATACGAAAATCCGTCCTTTGCAGCCAGAAACAGAATACATTTATGGAGACAATCTATCTTTGCATCGTCATCTTCTTATTTGTGCTTGCAGTATTCGACCTCATGGTCGGAGTGAGCAACGATGCCGTTAACTTTTTAAATTCCGCCATCGGAGCGAAAGCAGCTTCCTTTAAAACAGTATTATTCATAGCAGGCATCGGTATATTTATCGGTGCTTCGTTGTCTAATGGTATGATGGACATCGCACGACACGGCATTTATCAACCCGAGCATTTTTACTTCGCCGAAATCATGTGCATACTGCTTGCCGTGATGCTGACGGATGTCG
Organism: Bacteroides sp. 41_26; assembly: GCF_949740115.1. Taxonomy (NCBI): domain Bacteria; kingdom Pseudomonadati; phylum Bacteroidota; class Bacteroidia; order Bacteroidales; family Bacteroidaceae; genus Bacteroides; species Bacteroides sp. 41_26. Next base: position 27,115 of record NZ_CATJGZ010000090.1, on the reverse strand, counting down.
TACTGCTCGATGTGTTTAACTCAATGGGTATGCCTACCTCTACCACCGTTTCAATGGTGTTCGAGCTATTGGGAGGTACCTTTGCACTGGCACTTATCAAAGTCCACAACAATGATATGCTGGGGTTGGGCGACCTGATCAATACGGATAAAGCATTGTCCGTCATTATGGCTATCTTCGTTTCAGTGGCCATCGCTTTCTTCTTCGGTATGCTGGTACAATGGTTGGCACGTATCGTCTTTACTTTCAACTATAAAAAGAAGATGAAGTACAGCATTGCGCTGTTCGGTGGTATCGCAACTACAGCCATCATCTACTTCATGCTTATCAAAGGATTGAAAGACAGCTCATTTATGACATCAGAGGCCAAACAGTGGATACAGGATAACACAGCAATGCTGATCGGATGTTTCTTTGTCTTCTTCACTATATTGATGCAAATACTCCACTGGTTGAAAGTGAATGTATTTAAGGTAGTGGTATTGCTGGGTACATTTGCACTGGCACTGGCATTTGCGGGTAATGACCTTGTCAATTTTATAGGTGTCCCCCTGGCCGGCTACTCTTCTTTTATTGACTATACAACCAACGGTATGGCAGCAGGTCCGAATGATTTTCTCATGTCGTCTCTGCTGGGCCCTGCCAAAACTCCCTGGTACTTCCTGATAGGTGCAGGAGCGATCATGGTATATGCGCTTTGTACATCGAAGAAAGCCCATAATGTTATCAAGACTTCCGTAGACCTCTCCCGGCAGGACGAAGGAGAAGAGACTTTCGGTAGCACCCCGATCGCCCGTACGCTGGTACGCATCAGTATGACACTGGCAAATGGTGTTTCAGGAATTGTACCGGAAGGTGCAAAAAAATGGATCAACACCCGCTTCCGTAAAGACGAAGCCATCATTGCCGACGGAGCTGCCTTCGACCTTGTTCGTGCATCGGTCAATCTGGTATTGGCAGGATTGCTTATCGCACTGGGCACTTCTTTGAAACTTCCGTTGTCTACCACCTATGTCACTTTCATGGTAGCTATGGGTACCTCACTGGCCGACCGTGCCTGGGGACGCGACTCTGCCGTTTACCGCATCACCGGTGTTCTAAGCGTTATTGGCGGTTGGTTTCTTACCGCCGGAGCGGCTTTCACCATCTGCTTCTTCGTAGCCATGATTATCTACTTCGGAGGTACAATTGCTATCATCGCTCTTATCGCTCTGGCAGTACTCTCGCTTATTCGCAGCCAAGTAATCTATAAAAAGAAAAAGGAGAAGGAAAAAGGCAACGAAACGCTGAAACAACTGATGCAAACCAGCAACAGTGACGAAGCCTTGCAATTGATGCGCCAGCACACCCGCGAAGAGTTAGGCAAAGTACTCGAATATGCTGAAACCAACTTTGAATTGACGGTCACCTCCTTCCTTCACGAAAACCTGCGCGGATTGCGCCGCTCAATGGGTTCCACCAAGTTTGAGAAGCAGCTTATCAAGCAAATGAAGCGAACGGGAACCGTAGCGATGTGCAAACTGGATAATAACACCGTACTCGAAAAAGGTCTTTATTATTATCAGGGAAATGATTTTGCCAGCGAACTGGTATACAGTATCGCCCGCCTGTGCGAACCCTGTCTGGAACACACAGACAATAACTTCAATCCGCTGGATGCCATTCAGAAGGGAGAATTTGGAGACGTAGCCGAAGATATCACTTATCTGATACAGCAGTGCCGCAAGAAACTTGAATCCAACGATTATAATGATTTTGAGGAAGAAGTACGTCGTGCCAATGACCTTAATGCACAACTTTCACACCTGAAACGTCAGGAGTTACAACGTATTCAGAATCAAGCAGGTAGCGTCAGAGTAAGTATGATATATCTGACAATGGTGCAAGAAGCACAAAATGTGGTAACTTATACAATCAATCTGATGAAGGTAAGCCGTAAATTCCAGCTGGAAACGGACGCTTAACCGAAAGGGAAACAAGCTCATAACTAACTGATAATAAACACTTATAAGATTGTACACTTTTGTCATGCAAGAGTGTACAATCTTGTGTAATAAAAGTGTACAACCTTGCATAACCAAAGTGTACAATCTTGCACTCTACCCCTATTTTAACCCAAAAAGTCTATCCGGATACTTTTTTTTTCGATATAGATACCCCTGTCAACGGCTATTTGCATACTAACCTTATTCTTAATTTAGTAACTATCACCATTAAATTGTATTAATATAAACAATACTATTTAAAGAGCCCAAAGCAAGTAATGAATGTACATGCTCCAAGCAACTAATAATAGTTCTATTTTATAACTTTAATACAATACTTATGAATTTAAGAAAACTACTTGCTATGGCGGCGCTCACAGCGTTATTGCCATCAGTTCTGGCCAATAACCAGGCAACCAATGGTAATGACTCCGCTACTAATTCCAAATCAACGGTTGAAACCAAGAATTTAATAGGTGATACTCCTACATCATTCATTGAGTTCAACGGTTCCAATCAGTATATGGTGATTCCCCATCATGCCGATTTTAACGTTACGACTTCTGAGTCATTCACTGTTTCATGCTGGGTAAAACGAAATGTTCTGGCCAAAGACACTCGCTTCATCGTAAAACGTGTGAAAAACAATGCCACTGTTAAATCGGGGTATGAACTATGGGGAGATGACGTTAGTAATAAATATTTCGCGGTAAATAGTCCCAACAATACAGGAGACCATACCAACTCCGTATCGGTTTATTCAACGATAACGGGTAATGCCGGCGAATGGCATCATGTGGCTTTCGTTATTGACCGCACAGCAGGCGTTATGTACGAATATCATAACGGAACACAGGTGGCGAGCAGTGGAAGTAAAAACATTGCCCCCTGGGAATGCAGCAATACGTATGACGTACTTGTCGGAGCAGGATTCTCAGAAGAGAATACTCCTAATTACTTCCTCAATGGCTCTATTGCCGGTTTACACTTTTACAAACGGGCTCTCTCGGCAGAAGAGATCGCTGCGGATGCAACAGCCCAAGTAGGAGCTGAAACAGAAGGCTTGGTGGCTGCTTATGATTTTCAGAACATCACTGGTCTGAAAGTAACAGACATCAGCGGAAACGGACATACCGCCACACTGGTAGGATTTACAACCAATCTTCCGGAAATTGCATCCGTTACTCTTACCCAGAATACCAAGTTCACCGGTCGTGGAAACCTGCACGATCAAATTCTTAAAGCCACTGTAGTAATGGGTGGAACAGATGCAACACAAGTATTGCGTTCTGTGAAAATGAACTTAAACGGTACTACCAATTTAAACGATATTGCCAAGATCAAATTCTATAAGACATCCCAAAATACATTCGACGAACGTACAGCCAAGGATGCTGTTCTGTTGGGCGAATTTGTTCCGGCCGAAGGTGAGATGACATGCGAATTTACAGATGCAACCATTCAGTCCGGAACATGTTATCTGTGGCTTTGTGCCGAAGTTTCGGAAACAGCTGCCGAAGGTGCGAAAATAGATGCAGAATTACATGAAATAACTACTGAAAGCCAGACATTCGAAATTGAAAACCCCGCTCCAACCGGAAGCCGTGAAATATTGCTGAAACGTCGTTTGGTATTTGCTCCGGGCGACTATAATTCAACAAACTGGCGTATACCGGGATTGTTGCAACTTTCGGACGGAACCTTGCTGACTACTACTGATAAGCGTAAATATAACGAAACGGACCTCCCGGAAGACATTGATATCGTTTCACGTTACAGTACCGATGGTGGTTTTACCTGGAGCGAACCCGTAACCATTGCCGAAGGAAAAGGACGTAAAAAAGGATACGGCGATGCAGTCATTGTAGAGGCAACCAATGGTGACGTAGTATGTGGTTTTGTGGGTGGAAACGGACTTTGGAATTCTTCTGAATCCGATCCTCAATGGTCGTATATCGCTATCAGTCATGATAAAGGACGTACGTGGGGAGAACCTAAGAACATTACAGATTTACTGTGGGGAAGTAAGTGCGATAATATAGAACGCAGAGCCTTTGCTCATTCATTCTTCGGTTCCGGTAATGGTTTGCGCCTGATTCGTGGAGAACATGCAGGACGCATCCTGTTTGTAGCAGCAATGGGCTCCGGAAACCAGTTGCACAACTATGCCGTCTATTCGGATGATAACGGTGCTACCTGGTCGGTATCAGAGCGTGCATTCACCAATGGAGATGAAGCCAAAGTAGTAGAACTCAACGATGGCCGCGTGTTGATGAGTATTCGTCAGAACGGTTATCGTGGCTATAGTATCTCTGCAGATGGCGGAGAGACCTGGAGCGCCCAATCGAGCTGGAACGAAATCAACACCAATGCCTGCAATGGTGATATTATCCGCTATACGGCTACAGACAAGGGTTTCAACAAAGATCGCTTGCTACATTCTCTTCCCAATGCCTCTTCCCGCCAGAACGTAAGTATATTTATCAGCTATGACGAAGGAGAAACATGGCCGGTTGTAAAATCGATATGTCCTTATAACTCCGTATATTCATCTCTTACAATACTTCCCGACGGTACAATCGGAGCATATGTAGAAGAAAATCCGGAAGGTGCTTGCTCACTCTATTTCATGAATTTCTCTTTGGAATGGCTGACTGGCGGTCAGGATATATACACCCCTGCAGGTGAGGTGCTTGAGCGGGTGGAAACTCCAGTTTTTGACCCGGCTGATGGTCGGCTGGAAGAAGGAGAGACAGTTAAAGTAGCCATTACATGTGCTACTCCGGATGCTGTAATCCATTATACACTGGATGGAACGACCCCCACTGAGCAATCTGAAGTATATATGAACGCTATTTCGGTTTCGTCATCAACTACAATCAAGGCAATAGCAGTTAAAGAAGGCATGCTCAATAGTAAAGCAGCAACAGCCGAGTTTATTTATCCGGCTTATTGCACTCCCGATCTAAAAACAAATCATGCCCGCTATCTGACCTCTGTATCTGTGACCGACGATGATACAAATTCATTTACGAGCAGCCAAATCCAGACATCGGCAACACCTCGTGCCGTATATGTTGACAAAACAGATGAAATAATTAAAACCAAGGCCGGTGCTACCCTAAATGCAAGTACCGTATGGGGCTTCGAATGGATGCATGCTTATGTATATATAGATTATAATAAGGATAAAGAATTTGATGTAACACTCAATGCCGATGGTAATAACAAAGGAGAACTGGTTTCATACACATTCTATGCAGAAGACGGAGGTAAGTATGGTACAAACAGTTTAGGCGAAAGGAAAGAAAATAATGTCGGCGCTAACGGTGCTCTTCCCCGCTTCATCATACCTCAAGACCTCGCTGCAGGAGATTATCGTATCCGTTTTAAAATCGACTGGAATGATATCAGTCCCTGCGGAAGCGTTATTGCAGGAAATGGAATTGCCAATAATGGCGGTACTATTGCCGACTTTACCCTGCGGATCGAATCATCGGGAGGCGTTGGTATCAAAGATGTAAACGATGCTCCGGAAACAGTATTTACCGGTGTAGCCGGAGGTATTGCGATTGAAGGGCAAGATTGTGTAGCCGAAGTATTCGACGGACAAGGCCGTTTAATAGTGAAAAAAGCAGTTACGAACGGTTCATTTATTTCACTTCCGGCTGGTTTCTACATTATCCGTAATGGAAAAGTCAATATGAAAGTGATTGTAAAAGCATAAGAACAGAATCCTCAAAACGAGGATAAGAAGTTAATCTGTTTTATATTAAAAGCTATATTTTCTCCTTATACTATCTGACAAATAATGAGGAGAATTCACCACAGAGTCACACAGAGTTTCACAGAGTTTTTTTATTAGTAATCAGATAATAGTACTCTGTGAAACTCTGTGTGACTCTGTGGTGAAATATATTTAATCGGGATAATACTTCCCGGGAACTGCATTAGCCGGAACATACGGTTCCATCCAGAATGCAGAACGGCGTTTGAACTTCAGTTCAGTAGATGGATACCAGTTTGCCCATGAAGCAGGATCACTGTTCACCACCGGAGCCATTGCACTCTCTCCATTTCCATTTAAAGCGGTCACAGTATACTCGTATACAATAATTCCACTTCTATCGGCATCAGCATTATCCAGGCTACCAGGCAGACTAAAGGCAGGAACAACTCCCTGAAGCTCTTCATCCGCAAAAGAAGTAGCTTTTCCCTCATAAACCTTCAGGAAATCTTTCTCACCCAGCTTTCTTCTGTAAACCCTGTAAACTTCAGTACCTAATACTTGCCCCCAGGAGAGATCAATCCGACCGGAATCAAGTTGAAGTTTTAAGCCTTCCGGATAATGAGAAGGAGACTTACTTATATAAACCGGATATTCACAGGCAGAAGCAGCCTCTTTCTTTCCGTTGACAGAGACAGCACGTACATGATACTTACCATCTGCCAGTTTGGGCAACATATATATAGTTTTTGTGGTTGTGCCCGATACTTCCCAACTTTTGCCTCCATCTCTCGAGAGTTCCATACGGACCTTTGACACCGATTGGGGCTTTGACAAATAAACCATGTTGCCGGCTTTTGCATAAACAACATCCTCAATCATTGTGGGCACAGGAACAGGTTCTTTGGCTGTATATTCAATGGAATGTTCTCCGGCGGGTAGTTTCACTCCGGCTATATCCCCTTTGTACATCACTCCGTCGATATAGAGTTTTCCCCCTTTCACACCTGTCAAAGTCAACGTCGCCTGACCGTCCGACTTCAATCTCCCCTTGCAATCTCCACTTACAAGGCGTGTCAATGCGATGGCTGTTTCTGTCTCACCCGTAAGATGAATGCCCAAACCGTCAGCAGCAATCTCAGAACCTTTGAACAGGGCCAGTTGCAGATCTCCGTTCTTCATCCGGCGAACCATCCCTGCTTCTCCTTTGAAAGTCACAGAATCCGAATGCCAGGTAATGGGATCGCTGTCCCTGAAAATAATATCCCGGCTCTTATCTGTAGCGACCTGCACTACCCCCTTCGGCCTTCCGCTTTTATCCGGAACGAATTCATAAACATCATTTCCTTCCAGTAATGCCGGAACAGTGAGTTTGCCATCCAAAACACGTACTGATTCTTTCTTGTGGGTAACCAGCGTCAGCAAAGAACCAACACCATCCCGGTAAAAGCCTTTCGACTTCGCAGTCCCTGCTGTTGTCCAATACTCCGGACGTACTTTATCCATAAATACAATCTTCGGAAATTCATCTTCTTTCCGGGTGAACCATGAGAAACGGTTGAAAGCTCTCCAATTAGTCCCGGTCTGATCGTAAATCAGAAAATAATCGGTCCCTACCAGAAGAATACTGCGGGATACATATTCGGGCCATGCAAAAGAATCTTTTCCCTCTGCCGAACGTACTTCAGCCATCTGAGCTATCTCCAGATCATATAAAGGGGCAACCAGCTCATTCATTCCGATATTACAGAAAGTACCGTTTTTCATGACTCCGAAATTGGTTACGCCATCCGTATTATTCTGGGTATGATCTCCTACCGCCTCATTTTCATGACCGGTATAAACTTTGTCTTGTGCATAGAAATAGATACCGCCTGCATTGCCTTGCCCCTGATGTCCCCAGCGGTAATTAGGCCCCTTGTCTACCTGATTCAAATGGATAGAAAGTTCTTCATCCGAATCAACTCCGGCACGAAGTACAATCCCATGCCCGGTATATTTGCAACTTTTCAGATGCGGATTCGTACCGATATCTTTCGTCTGATGCGTATTCTTATGCACCTCTACCCATTTCGTATCATTCGCCTTTTCTTCCACATCTTCTCCTATCGCTCCCAACCATCGTAAATTTTCGGCTACCAGCGGATCATAATACTGTAACCAGTTTCCTAATTCATAAACAGGCGCATAGCGCGGCACCAATCTGCCGCCACCGTGTGCACCATGAGGTGGATAAGCTCGTCCCGGCGTTACCATATCAACCATCCAGCGGGCTCTTTGCGCCATATGAGAATCTGCAAACCGATTTTTACCATCAAACAGTTCCAGGGCTATATTCGAATGTACGGTAGGACGCAGATAAGCCCAATTGTACACTCCCAGACTTTCTACCCAACGTCCTCCCTTAGACTCATAGGAGCTGACTTCCGGACGGGTATAAAACAAACCATAAACTTCAATCGACTTCTCAAAGAAATCGGCCCACTCCTTTGCCATCGGATGTTCCGGGAAAAGAAAAGCCGTTTGTCCGGTCACCGCCCATCCATCGGCAGCCATGTTGGCAGTGCCTGCCAATGAAGTACGAATGGCATTCATCGGTTCAAGCATATTCACATAACCGGCCAATAAGAAAAGAGCCTCAACAGTCTTACGTTGTTCGTCGGACAAATCTTTGTAGTAAGTCAGATAATCCTGTACCCACTGTGAATAAACCGGGCGGTGAGATATAGAATGAATGCCCGGAAAACTATTCATCCCGGTCATATAATACGCCATCGGAGAAGTGACCATCTGCTTATAAAACCGATCGGCAGAAGTTTCTTTGGGTCTTTTGACAAAAGGATTTTCGGGGCGTTTCGCTTCTCGTGGATATTCCAGTACCCAGTTCTTCACCTTATCCAAATTCAGTAACGCATATTGCCGGTGAAGCATCATCGTATACCGGAATACCATTTCGGCCGAATGGTCTTTTCCGCCATTAGCCGCAATATCATCAATACTCTTATTGAAAGCTTCCACTTTGGGGTGTGTATCACCGATCCGGGTAAATGCTATTGCTGTAGAGCGCGTACCATTTTGTACCGGATACTTAAAATAGAGTTTCTGATCCGCATATCTGAAATAGACAGACAGATCGGGAGTAGGCTGCCAAATACCGTATTGCCGGTCATTCCAGCGATTGTGGTCATAAACAAATACGCCCAACTCACGGGCATCCTTCCCACTTTCCCAAAAGGTCATCACAGGAACTTGCTCCCGCGTAGAGTTTCCTCCGAAAGGCAACAGACGATATACCATTTCTTTGTCAACCTGTTCTATCCATCCTTCACCTGTCCAATGCGGATCTTCCTGGCAATAACTGGTATAAAGAGGTTGTTCAACAGGTACTCCGTCAGCAACGGTCACATCTTTCTGACGGTCCCAGTTAGCATATTTATGAGTCGGATGGAAGCCGGTCCATTCCATATCTACAAAAACTCCGTCTTGTTTTTCTATTCCGCTCATCTCTTCATCGAAGATTACGAACGGATAGCCTTGTACCACCTTAACAGAAGTCCGATACTCGGCTCCTCCCTCCAAACGATAAAGTACCAGACACTCGGCAAACAGCTCTCCACTCTCTTTTACGGAAGTCTCTACGGACACTATTTTCTTATGACCGGAGTACAACCTGTTACGACCGGAAGCTCCTTCTCCCTTTGAAACAGAAAGAATTGGAGCCGGAGCGATATTGTCATTCACGGTAGCAGTTACAGGAATGGCAACACTAAAATCCGTATTCCCAAGTATCCAACAGTCCGTTTTTCGTTCGATGTATACCGGATGATCAGACTTCATCTTCCGGCTGCCCAACCGCAAAGTATACTTAAAACCTCCCCCGGCAGACATGGAGGTGAAAAAATGGATACGTGCAGAGCAAATACGATTGTTATCGTACTTCTTATCCGAAAGTTGAAAAGCAACCGGATTTCCGGTCCGGGTATCTATCAACTCCAAACGGTTCTCAACATTGCTATCCGGAGAAAAAGTAACCGGATAGCTGATCAGAGTCTCCGGCCAACTGTATATAGACAAAAAAAGCGGATTCTCTTTTTCAAAAGTAACAGCCGGATGGTCCGTAGAAATACGATATTGTTGTGCATGGGTATCAAATACCCAGCACAACAACACAATAAAACTAATAACAGTATATCTCATCAATTTTAAATTTTTTCAGCTATCAAAGCATAAGCACACCACAATGCCGGAGCTTGCCCGTGCAGATCGCCCGTCAGTGGCTTACGGTTACGGTAATGTTCACTCGTATTTCCCAGCATAGTACCCTCGCATACACCTTCCACATCGCCCATCTGGTTCACATAAGAAGTGAGTGCAATCCACGCCTTACGGGCGGCAGGACCATACTCGTCTTTATCAAGCCATCCTTTTTTCACACCTACGATCATTGCATACGCAAACATACCCGTACCGGATGTTTCTTCCCACATAGATGCATCGTCTACAACTTGTTTCCACATACCTTTTTCGTCCTGCATCTCTTTCAGGCGTACCATCATTTTGAGGTAACCCTGCATGATAGCTTTCCTGTCCGGGTTATCTTCCGGAAGAATACGCAGTAACTCTGCCATACCTACAGCCATCCATCCATTGCCTCTTCCCCAACAGAAGCGAGCTGTCGGAGCATGATAAAACAAGCCTGAAGGTTGTTGTATGGAATCCAGGTAAAGCACCATTTCACGGGCGGCACGATCGATGTATCTCCGTTCGTTCGTTACCCTGTAAGCCTGTGCCTGTATAGCAGTAATCATAAACATATCATCCAGCCAGAAACGTGTCTGCCAGGAGTATCCTTTATCTGCCCACTCCTTTTGCTGGGGCAGACAGACATCTGCATCTACAAAATCACCATACATACTGCTCTTGCATGTATCCTGATGATCGAGCGTCCAGTCTGCCGGCAACTCCCATTGCGAATCGGCATACATCATCCCCATTTTCTTATACCGTTCATCACCGGTTTGCAAATAGAATTCTAAAGGCAACGCTCCGAATACATTGTTATCAACATGGTTCGGTTTCGGTTGAAGAAATGCTTCTGTAGTAAACAAAGGCTCGAAGCGTTCGGTCAACCGTTGTGTTAATTCCGCATTGCCACATTCCTTAGCAAACCACAATCCTCCCAACCAGGTGCAAACGTCCGGATAAGTAATCTGAGTACGTGGTTCGTTTATACGTAAAGGACTGCCATACTGCGAATGCCCCTGAGCCAAGAAGCGGTAAGTTATTTTAGTACCAATCTCAACGGGATCAGCCCCCTCCGGGAAATTATCAAAATAACTCACTTCTTGCCTTGAGCATGATGCCAGCCCCAGGATTACCAATGCAAAGAAAACAATATTCTTCTTCATAACTAATACTATATAATCAAATCTTTAAAAACTTCAGCATACATACTTTTTTGCCATTGTCAACACGAAGGAAATAAAGTCCTTCATACAAGCCCACAGCCGAAAGAGTAACTGTCTGCTCATATTCTTCCTGAATATTCCAATGCCTCACTACCTGTCCGGATAAGCTGACTATCGACACACGTTCCGGTTTATCTTCCTGCGGAAAAGAAAGATGGAACTCATCCTTTACCGGATTGGGAAAAAGGTGGTAACCTACTTCTTCTCTGGCATTCTCAATCCCAACAGACGAATCATTCCAGCTGATAGTCTTTTCCAACACACCATTTTTATAGACGAAAAGTTCATCTGCGTCATTCTTCTGCTGTACATAGGGACTATTGAAGAGGTATTCTTCAGAAAGGGTCAACGGTACTCCGTTCACCTTGTAATTATCCTGATAAGCTTCGGTAGGCGGAAAGAATTGCAGCTGCAAAACATCACCACTCAGTGAAGTATACTTCACTGCCGGCTTACTTGTAGTATAATCCTGTTTTTCTATCTTTGTCTTGGTAAGAACCGCATTCTTGAATAACTCCAGTTCCTCACTACGGGTAGCCGCTTTATATTCCGGTTCTATTTCTGAGGTTTCCAGCACCCAGGCTCCTTTTCGGCAAGAGGTATCTTCCAAAGTAAGAACATCGTGATTGCTGACTACAAAATCTGTATTCGCCCACGTATAAGGTTCCAATGTTTTAAAGGCGAAAAGCATCGTTCCGGTATGACAAAAGATCCAGCCATCTGCCTCGATACGTTCTTTAATACCTCTTTTTGTGAAAGGCACATAGATACGGTAACGCTTTCCCTGAATATAAGTAGTCGGTACATTATACACCCCAACCGCTGCTTTTTCATATTGCATCACCCTGTGATAAGGGTTCTCTCCGTATCCTTCAATATTAGCATTTGTATTGTCGGTAGGACGGGCAGGATTGTCCTGACAAACAGAAAACACACTCTCTACAACATCACTTTGCCAGGCCAGATAAGTACGTTTGGTCTCTTTGTAGGCATAACAGGAAGTAGCTTTTGACAAATCATAAGGAATTTCTGTTTGAGTAGCCAAACCGTAATTGTTGCTTTGATATGTATATTTAAAACGTTTCCAGTTCAACACATCTTTGTTTGAACCATTCACTCCTATATCATTAATGTAACTGGTATATACATAAGGATATTCCTTCGAGTCGTAAACCTGTAACAAAGCCGGGTCGGGAGCCACATTACGTTTATAAGCCAACCAGAAATTCATACTTGCCGTATTATTGGTTACGGTCAGTCCCGGAATAAAAAGGTACTTATTCTCCTGATTACCGAAGTACAACCAGGCAAGCGCCGTTATATTCGAATTGGAAGCACGGGCACCTGTATATAATTGGTCCCAACCCTTACAACGAGGTGGATTGGCCACATACAGTCCCTGATTCCAGGCCGAAAGCAAACTGGCAATCATTTGCTGGTAAACCACATTAGCCTTTTGATTGATTTCCTCATCCTGACAGAACTCAGCCAACATACGTACATACATTATATTCGTAGAGAAATAAATGAATGCATCTGCTTCACTACAATTATTGTGGAAGAATTTATTCAGCCAATTCAAAATACGGGGACGATTATAATCTCTGATCTGCTTCGTTGTACGTCCGTACCGATCTGTAAAATCACTCCATTGCTCAGTAGCCATAAAGCCGACCGTATAACGTATCATATCCAAATTAAGAGTAATTCCTCTTGAATTATAATCACCTAACTGAAGAAACGTCTTTATTTTGGCTTTCAAAGACTCCGGCATATTGTCCTTTGTCAGCAAATAACCATGTAGTGTGGCATGAGCATAAAATTCAACGCCCGAACCCGTAGAGTTGTAATACAAATCAGGATCGGCTATATATTTGTCATACATAGCCTCCAGGTTGTTTATCGCCCGTGACTTATCGTAATTAAGATATAAACGTGCAAAATAATACGGACCCGTATATTTAGGATCACCTCCGGAAGGTGATGTACCCTTTGCCATATACTGAATCATAGCATCACACCGCTTCTCGTAGGTAGCCCCCGAAATCATAGACTGCGCTCTACTTTCAGCACTTATCATAAATAATAAGACACACAGCCAGATAGAAAGTTTTTTCATTGGTTCACTCATAAAATTACCGGAAAAAGTTCCGGACTACTTAAACTCAAGACTAAGTAGTCCGGATGTGTTTTTTTAATTAAAACAGGATTTTGCCTGATTGTGAAGTCTCACCTTCGGAGACAGACAGGAAATACACTCCACGCTCGATAAGAGAGATGGTTTCTCCATTACCCAGTTGTACGGATTTAACCAATGCGCCTGAAGTATTGTACACATTTACCTTAGCAAGCCCTTCAATACCATATACGGTAACTCCATTGCTGTTAGCAACCAATGTGAAGCGACTCTGCTCTTTCTGATTAGTAGTAATACCAGTAGCACCACTACCTAATTCGTAAGCACCTAAATCATACTTCTGACCTACCGGACGGGCATTACCACAAATGTCGGTCGTCGCAATCGTATAATCAGGAATGGTATTAACACCTTTATCTACCAAGTCTGATGCATTCAAAAGTCCCCAGTTTGCTTTGGCTATTGCTTCCAGCGTTCCTTCCAGAAATTCGTAACCAATACCGGCGTCTACTGTCGGACGAATGAAACGAGGAGCAAGTCCTTCTGTTACCTCTTCAGTAAAGTCATTGCTTTCAATCAACTGGTAAGAAGTTGGGTTTGTATTCAGGTTCTTATTTTCCATCCAGATACCTGCACCCTGGATTCCGCAGTATGCAAATGTCTCTACATATCCGGCCTGATTCAGGTTGAGATTATTCGCATTCCCCTGTTCGTTCACATTGCCCCAAAATACAGAGTTGTAAATAGTGGAATTTCCATTAGAGAAAACACCGCCACCAGCTTTAGCACCCATATTTTTTACTACGGTTGTATTAATCAACTTTCCGCTACCACTATGGATATAAACACCACCACCGCGAAAAACAGAAGAGTTATTATATATCACACAGTTTTCTGCTACTGCACTGTTATTTAAAAAGATACCACCGCCAAATGCGTTTTTACCGGAAACAACCTGGTTATTCCGAATAACAGAATTGCTGATAACACTTTTATTACCTTGTATATTAATACCGCCGCCATAAGAAGAACCGTCGGAATCGTCATTCTGATTCGTACAATTCTCAATCAAACAGCTCTTAACCAAACCGGCACCATCCACAAATACACCGGCTCCGTTTACAGCGCTATTCTTACTGGCTTCCGCTTTAATATTACGAACGATGCAATTACTCAGAACTGCATTATTTTTCAGGTAAGCCCCCGCCCCATGATCATTTACATTTGTATTATCACAGATCGTTATACCATCTACCACGTCTCCTTCTGCATTCATAGTGAATATGCGATAGCTGGGATCAGTATCGGTATTTCCCTGGAATTGTGTTTCGTATTCAAACTCCCAAGGCTCTACAATGCCATTTTCATCCTGATCTTTCAATATACGCTGTTCCAATGCGGTTTCATTTCCTTTAAAACCACCATATATCTGTACTCCTGCACGGTCTTCATTCAGATTGATGGAACCTGTCACCTGATAAATACCTTTCGCAACCCACACTCTATCTTTGGCAGCAATATTGCTCAATATACCATTAAACTTTCCATCGGTAATCTCTACAACCACATTGTTTTCATCCTGAGTAATATGACTCCAGGCTTCTGTATCGCTACTTAATTTCACATACACGTTCTTTGCATCTAACTGGTTGGAACAAGCCATTGCAATCATCAAAGATGCTAATAAATGTTTTTTCATAATAACTATTTTTTTAATAATACATTAATAACCTTCATTCTGCCACATGATATTCACATCGTTATAAGCTGCCATTTCGGCGAAAGGAATCGGTAGCAGCAACTGATAATCCTGAACTGTATACTGTCCGGAACCTTCGTCACGATGCTTAAAGTGCTCATTCATTGTAGAAACTGCTATTCCCCAACGAATCAAATCACACCAACGCAGGCCTTCAAAAGCAAACTCAACTCTTCTCTCCTGGATAATTGCATTGCGGAAAGTGTCTTTATCATACAGTTCTACAGGAGTCAATGCATCCAGTCCGGCACGAGCCCGTACGGCATTCAGAATTTTAAAAGGTTCACTGTTAATATCAGCCACATAGCCCAACTCGTTAAGAGCCTCAGCATACATCATCTTCACATCTGTATACCGCAGGATAGGAAGATTGTTTGCCCAGTCATTTTTCTCTTTCGGTGTGTAAGTATCCCACTTGCAATATTTGTATACCAGCTTGGACTGTGTATCATAGGTTCCGTTAATCTTCACATTGGTAACTACGGACAGAGCTTTACGTTTATCCACTTTCGGAGAGGTTTCGTAAGCATCCCATAAATTCTCCGACGCTCTCATATTTCCGCTATATCCGGTGAAAGGAGCCACATAAGCAGTGTTAGGTAATGTCAGTTTTTCAGGAATAAAACCGGTAATAAATGAATTACCTTCACCAATCTGTCCCCCGATAAACTGAACTTCCCAAACACGTTCTTTTCCATTGTCTTTGGAGTCAATGAAGCAGTCTTCATATTTTTTCTCCATTTCATAGCGTACAGATTCCTGATCTACTACCATTTTCAGGTAAGTCCGGGCATCTTCAAAATTATTCTGGAACATGTATAACCGGCCGAGCATTCCGGCAGCAGCATAGCGGGTAGCACGTCCGATATCATTCGTCCCCCATTCTTCGGGAAGCAATCTGATAGCCTCCTTATAATCGGATATAGCCTGTCCGAGAGTTGCCTCCTGAGTAGAACGCGGTATTTTGCGGATCTCCGCCAAAGGAGTTGTCTTTGTGATCAAAGGAACGCCTCCCCACTGCCAACCCAAACTCCAATAAGCATAAGCACGCAGAATATAAGCTTCTCCTTTAATGTAATCACGTCTTTCCTCATTTGTGAATTCTGCATTATCAATCTTATCCAGAATCAGATTACAGCGGTCAATTATAGACCAGTAAGTTTTCCAGGAAGTAGTCCAGATACTCTCGTTAGGTGAATCAACAAACCGGCCCACGTTATTTGCATTTCGCGAATCATCACTACGGTGGTTGATATACATAAACCAACAGGAGTTCGTATCATACAGAAGTTGTTGTTTTCCGTAAACAGCCGAGATAGCCTGCTCAAAATCCGATTCTTTTTTATAGCCTTCTTCCACCGTATAATCGGACTGTGGAGTAATGTCCAGAAAAGCATCACAAGCTCCCAACACAAACGACAACGATAACAATAATATGAATGTTATTTGCTTCATTTTTTCATTGTTTTTATAGAGTTAGAATACAAGATTTACACCAAGGGTATATTTTCGGCTCATAGGATATGTACTATAATCCACCCCGGCTCTTGTTGTAGAATTACCATAACTATTCGTTTCAGGAGATACACCCGGATAATTGTCAAAGGTTGCCACATTATCCAATGAAACATATACTTTAGCTTTCTTCAGGAAAGACTTTTTCAATAAGTCATTGGGTAAGGTATATGACAAGGTGATATTCTTGATTCTCAAGTAAGTAGTATCGTAGATACGTAAGTCTGAATTATTCTCATAAGTAGAATTACGGTTATAGATGTTGGGGGTTGTACCATCCCATGACATATCTACACCTAAATAGTAAGGAGTAGGATCTCCGCGATCTCCGTAAACAGCCTGATAATCGGGTTTCCAGCAACGTACCCAATGCGAGAACTGGTTAACTCCCGGAGAACCATAGTCCAAAGAACGTTGTCCAAGGAACATAACATCACCACCAATCTGTCCCTGAATCAAGACACTCAACTCAAAGTTCTTATAAGAGAAACGGTTTGTTATACCATAAATGACATCAGGGATATTATTTCCGTAAGGCACCAGATCGTCTTCTGTGATTACTCCGTCACCTACCAGTTTTCCGTCAACCATTTTAGTAGGTTGGTCCACCATCTTCACATTACCAATACGCTGACCTTTGTACACAGGTACCAGAGGTTTGTTTTCATCCGGAGTGCCATCAGCTTTCTTTTCAAAATCATCTGCAGTCAAGATACCATTCGTGCGGTAGCAATAGAACTGTGATACCGGTCCGCCTACGCGGGTTATGAACTTGCCATCCCACATTGAATCGGTGAAACTATCGATGCCTCCCATGTCCAGCACTTTATTCTGGTTGCCGGAAAGGTTCAGAGAAGTAGACCATTTGAATGTACCTGTCAGATTGTGACTTGTTATGTCCAACTCCCATCCTTTATTCTGAATGGATCCCAGGTTGGTACGGATTCTGTCATAACCGCTTGTCATTACAATAGGCAGATTAAACAACAGGTTATCGGTCTTGTTAATATAATAGTCAAAATTGAACTGCAAACGGTTATTGAAAGCAGAGAAATCCAATCCGAAATCAAGACTGGCTGTACTCTCCCATTTCAAATCTTCATTCTTCAGATTTTTAGGAGCCATACCAGCCTGAAGTGTATTGCCATAAGCCGAGTTATCAGTAGTCAGCACTGACAGATAATCGTAATATCCAATGCGGTCGTTACCCGATTTTCCCCAGGATGCTCTAAGTTTTAATAAAGAGATCCATTTTACAGAACTCAAGAATGACTCTTCATTGAGTTTCCATCCTGCCGAGAATGACGGGAACCATCCCCAACGATTGTTTGCACCGAAACGTGAAGAACCGTCATTACGTACGGTTGCATTAAGCAAATACTTTTCTTTATAATTATAACTTACACGACCAAAGAAAGAAGCCGTACGCACCTGGTATTTTTCCGTAGAAGCCCTTTTTGCCAAAGTAGCCACATTCAATGTCGGAATGTTCTCCAACGGCCATCCGGTTGCTTCACCATCAATACGATACTTATCAGTTGCATCGGCACTCTGTCCCAACATAACATTCAGGGCATGTTTGTTACCATACAAAGCATCATAAGTCAGAGTGTTCTGAATAGACCAGCTATTATTGCTTTGAGAATTACTTTTTCCCAAAGTTACATTATTGTTATTGTAGGTAACATTGCCCGGAACATAGTACTCATATACCCTACCGTCATAACTATAATTATACTGTGACTTGAACACAAGGCCTTTCATAAAAGTAATCTCAGCCCAGGCGGATGCTGCTGCCTTATTCTGCACTGTTTGATCCAGTGTTTCTTTCAAACGCTCCAAAGGGTTAGGATATACGGTAATACCCAGATTCGGATATCCCCAGTCACGGGTAGCTTCATCCAGTTTTACAATCGGTGCCTGCATCAAAGCGTGCTGAATAACAGTCTCTTTGCCCTGTGCCTCTTTATTATCCTGCTTACTACGTGAAGCGGAAATATTAGCGCCTACTTTTAAATAATCCGAGAGATTCAATGTTCCGTTCAGGCGGAAGTTAATACGGTTATAGTAGGTCTCTTTAATGATACCCTTCTGATCATAATAACCTCCTGAAAAATAGATCGTTCCCATCTTATGTTTACCCGATGCAGACAACTGATAGCTCTGTACAGGCGCAACCTGAGTAATTGCTTTTTGCCAATCTGTAGTCACCAAGTCCGGGTCTAACCAGGAATCCGGAATCTTATTTGCATCGGCACGTGCGCTCATAGGGTCACTCATTGAACCTCCACTACGCAAATGGTCGTTGTTTCTCTTCCAGATATTGAAAGCCAGCCATTCTTTGGCATCCATCATACTTACATATTTCTCCGGATCTTGCAGACCATAGAAACCGTCAAACGTAACAGCCGGTTTGTCACTGCCTTGCTTCGTTTCGATCAGGATAACCCCGTTTGCACCGCGGGCACCATAAATAGAAGTAGCCGAAGCATCTTTTAAAACCTGTATGGATGCCACATCAGCAGGATTGATATCACTCATGCTTTCATAGGGTACACCATCAATAACATACAGCGGATCACTGCTACCATTGATCGTATTCACACCACGAATACGTATTTGCAGTTCTTCGCCGGGAACACCGCTTGTGCTTTGGGCACGAACACCTGCCAGATTACCAGCCAATGCTTCTCCCAGTGTAGCTACAGGACGCTCCTTGACAGCTTCGTCTGTCATTTTAGACACCGATGAAGTAAGATTCTGCTTTTTTACACTACCGTAACCAATAACGATTACTTCGTCCAACGCTTTACTATCTTCACTCAAAACCACTTTGATATTGTTCTTACCGGAAATCTTAATGGTTTTAGTTAAATAGCCGATGTAAGAAACAACCAGAGAACCGTTTTCCGGGGCATTTACCGTGAAATGTCCGTCTAAATCCGTAATGGCTCCCATGGATGTTTCTTTCACCAAAACATTTGCACCTATAACAGGCTCACCAGATGGGTCAGTTACTATTCCGGTAACCTTCATTTGTGCAAAAGCTACATTACAGATTAATAACAGTGCAGTTACCCAAATGAATCTGGAATTTGTTAGCAAAATGTGTTTTTGCATACTTAAGTTTGATTTTTGTTTTGATTAAACTTATTCTTGTTTTAATAATATAATAGATGCTATAATACATCTGATAGATAGAAGATATCTTTGAAGATATTCTGAAAGGTGGTCAGGTTAACTCGTTACTTTTTCCATACGCATTATATTTTAAGATTTCTATTAATTTCTGTTGCAAATGTATCCGCACGGCACCAATAACAGTAGGAGAATCGTATCAATCCTCTGTAGAATTGTGTCATACCTGAAAATATTTTGTAATCTGGTAAATTAGTATCACCACTGGTAGTTTTGTATAAAGGAGGTAGCAAGCCGCTTTATACAAAAAAGGAAACCGATCGTTCCATTTCGTTTCATATTCATGAGAGTTTTGTTTCATCAGGATGAAACACTTTGTTTCAACCTATTGAGAATTTTGTTTCAATGCTTTGAGAAAAGTTTCTCAATACGTTGAGAATTCTTTCTCAAAGCATTGAGAGTTTCTTCTCAAAGCATTGAAACACCCCTCCGCCCCAAGGCAGGAACAGCAAAAGTATGCTATTTCATATTCTTCTGATATTCCTTAGGAGTGATCTGGAATACAGACTTAAATACTCTGGAAAAATAAGACGGATCAGAAAATCCGGTCTGGTAAGCAATCTCTGATATGGTATATTGATTCTCACGAAGCATATCAGCAGCCATTTTCATTCGTATATTCACGATCAATTTATTAGGTGAAATCCCGGAAACAGCTTTTATCTTTCTGAAAAATTGTATTCGCCCATATCCCATTGCTTCATACAAATCGCTTACTTGCAATTCAGAATCAGAAGCTTTTTCTTTTATCAGTTCTATCAGCTTATCCATAAAAGGATCCACTGCAGCAATCTCCGGCATCGGAACTTCAATAGCCGACATTTTTTCGCCAAAGAGCCGGCGGAGTTGTTCCCTGTTCTTAATAATACTTTCTACTTTAGCTTTCAAAACAGTTATATTGAATGGCTTCAATATATAGTCATCGGCCAGCACGCTATATCCCTCCTTTATATGTTCATCCAACACCTTTGCCGTGAGCATGACAAAAGGAATATAAGCAAGCTTAGGATTCGACTTTACTTGTTCACAAAATTCCAGTCCATTCATTTCCGGCATCATCACATCACTCAATATGATATC
This sequence comes from Bacteroides sp. 41_26, assembly GCF_949740115.1. Classification (NCBI taxonomy): domain Bacteria; kingdom Pseudomonadati; phylum Bacteroidota; class Bacteroidia; order Bacteroidales; family Bacteroidaceae; genus Bacteroides; species Bacteroides sp. 41_26. The sequence goes on along the minus strand of NZ_CATJGZ010000090.1, from coordinate 6,246 downwards.
CGGGAACTTTTCGAGTGCCAGTTCTAATGCGACACGCCCATTGGCAGCTTCAATCACTTTATAAGAAGCCGACAATTGTAATACGAGATATTTTCTCAGGTCTTCATCATCCTCTGCCACCAGCACAACAGGCGCTTCGTCCGTTTCATTCGGATTCGCATCCTCCCACAAAGGTTCGCCGATTGGTTTCAGACTCTCTTTCTCTAATGCAAATGTCTTATCCACCGAATCTCCCTCGACATAAACCACGTCATCTTTTGTATACTGCTCCTTCCCCAATTGAAGCTCTATGAAAAAAGTGGTTCCCTGCCCGACAACACTTTCTGCCCAAATCTTACCATGATGCAGGCTTACTACATACTTTGCCAGGTTAAGCCCGATGCCACTACCGAACATATTGGACATGCTCCCCTGTTTCACCTGGAAAAATGGATCGAATATCTTATCTATATTCTCCTGTGATATACCTTCACCATAATCCTGAACGGACAGGAGCAGTTTGTCACCTTCTACGGAAGATACCACCTTTATAACACTGTCATCCTTTGAATGCTTTATGGCATTGGACAAAAGATTAAAAATCACTTTCTCCATCAAATCGGCATCAATCCACCAGTTACTTCCGTAGTAATCATTGGTATACCGGATCACAATACCCCGTTTCTGTAATAATTCCGAGAAACTGTCTATTCGCTCTGTCATAAAAGAGACCATATTCACATTAGACAGATTCAGCTGCATGGCTCCATGTTCCATCTTCCTGAAATCCATCAGTTGATTCACCAGCAAAAGCAACCTGTTCGAGTTCTTCAATATTTGTTTCACCGAATAAACAAACTTCCGGGGCAAGGCCTCATCATACAGTATATCTTCCGCAGGTCCTTTTATCAAAGTCAACGGAGTGCGTAACTCATGAGAGAAGTTGGTGAACAACTCAATCTTCATCTTATAATCACGCTCAATATTCTCCTTTTTTATCTCTTCGATTTTCAACCGGTATTTAGCCGTCTTTTTCATATAATAATACCGCAAAATGAGATAGATCATGAATAAAACTAAAAGAGAATATAGCATTTTGGCCCATACCGACAACCATACAGGAGGATTAACAATCAAAGGCAGGCTCGTTATAGCGTCTCCCCATACTCCATCACTACTACAAACTTTAACCTGGAACGTATAGATGCCGGCCGGCAGATTGGAATAGATCGCTTCATTTCTATTGACATAATTCCACTCCTTTTCAACCCCTTTCAAACGGTAGGCGTACTTCACACCATCCGGGAAAAGATAATCCATAGCCGAAAATTTGATCTGCACGGAAGAGTTTCCATAATTAAGTTCAATCTCTTTGAAAGCCTCGGCGTTATCAAACAGAAGATGATTGGAGCCCGTAATAGAGTTCAGAGTCTCTACCTGAGAAATACGGGGTTGTAAGGCAATGCCGGAAGTATTGTACAACTCGTTCAGAAGTAATTCTACCACTCCTCCTCTACCACCCACAAAGATGTTTCCATTAGAGGCTTCCAAAAAGGAATGACCGGAAAGTTCATGAATAGGAAATCCGTTCTTATAAGTATAGTTCAAAACTTGTTGATCTCTGGTTATCCGGGAAATCCCCATTAAGGTGGCAACCCAGATCATACCGGTCTGTTTATCCTGAATAATATCATAGATGGTATTGTGTGCAATCTTATCCTGCCCGAAGAAATGAATCACCTCATTACTCTTCGAATCATACATATATAATCCGGAATCATACGTTCCAACCCATATATTCCGCTCACTATCTTCATAAAGCACACTCACATTCTTGTTTTCAAGTTCTTTTCCTCCCCAGGGTTCACCTTTAAAATATTTAAGCTCATCATCCAGGTTACGCTGGAAGCGCCACACACCTCTGGTACGTGTTCCTACCAACATATCTCTTCCAACAGGAAGAATGTCCTGAGTAAACATAAAACGGGTGGTACCATCGTAATTGGTTGATAAATCAACAGAACTTTTTCGCAGAGCAACATCAAATAATGATAATTCATCCTGCGCTATCCACAGCTTCCCATCCACATCTTTGGCAATAGACCGGATCTGGGAAGAAGCGGGTGAACCGATATCATAGCGTGATACCTTCCTGGTATCCAGATTCAGGACAAATGTTCCCTGATTCAGCAAATAGAATAATATTTGATTCTCTGACAGCCGATATACATAATAAATTTCAGAGTTGGTATCTATCTCCAATTGATTATCCAGATTTACACGATGCCACTGTCCGGAGATCAGATCAATCACAAAAATACCGGTATTGCATCCCACCCATATCTGCTGTTTGTATTCAACCAACTTTCCTACTACACGGAGAGGCTCTTTACGAATTTCCGAATGGAACAAATAGGATTTAAATTTCGTATATTTGGAGTTGAAAAGCATGGCTCCTTCATTGAAGGTTCCGATCCATAAAGACTCCTGCCGGTCTTTAAACAAACACATTTGCCGGTTCACTTTAGCCAATTCGGTAGGAAAAATACCAGAGACCGGATGAACTTTCAAAGAATTACTCACGTCCAACGCATACAATCCGTTGTCGGTAGCCAACAGCAAAGTAGAATCATTATACTCTAACAAATCATGTATCTGTGCTTGCTTAAACCCTATTTTCAAATCACTGGTATCTACTCTTTTTAAGGTATAACCGTCAGAATCAGCAATGAAAATATTTCCCAGATCGGCAGCACACCATATCCTTTGCTTTGTATCACGCATTATTTTGGAAGAGACAGGACGCTCTTCTTTATCTTTGAAAGAAGTGATAACGTTGGTTTTTATATTAAACTCCATTAATCCCTGCTGTACAATATCGATCAGCAAAGTATGTTCACCCGAAGCCGCCATCGCATTAATATACTTCCCCCGGAAGGCTTCCACACAGGAACTTGTATTACCCCTAAGAAAATAAAGCCCCGATTTGGTTGCTACCCAGACAGTTGAATCATTCTCCATCCAGATATTTATAACAACTCCCCGTGGCAGTTCGCCCTGATAAGCCTGTGACAGATCTTTAAATTTACCAGTATACGGATTGAACAGCATTACTCCGTTAAAAGTTCCGATCCACATATTACCGGCCTTATCGGGAGTTATATTGATCACATCATTAGACTGGCCTACAAACTCTTCATTATGATTATAATAAGTTTTGGACTCATATCCGTCAAACCTGTTAAGTCCATTCTTAGTTCCCATCCAGATAAATCCGAGAGAGTCCTGATAAATAGCTTTCACCGAGTTATTGGAAAGCCCATCCATCACAGTCAATGTCCTAAAAGAATAGTCATTACCCAAAGCACTTATCGACAAAAAGCTCCACCACAAGCTAAAGCAAATGAGCCAGAACTTCCTGTTAATGACAATGTTTTTCATATTTCTTTCACACAATTGGTATAAATGTACGCAAATATAGGAATTAAATTAAATATCATGCGAACGCTACAAAGATAAACCTTAATAGATAAGAAACATGTGAAAATTATATCAAGTACTTGTACTTTCGTATAATAAACCTGTTTTTAGAAGCCGATAAAAGCGGAAACAATACAAATTTACCAGAATATGGATCAGATTTCATACCTTTTTAAACAGAATATTACCACTTTTGCAACCAACATTAAATAAGTTCTGAAAACATGAAAACAAGTATGAAATTCTTATTCATTTTGGGAGTAGCTGCTGTGGTCTGCGAAAGCTGTGCGGAAAGAAATGCAGATATAATCACACTAACCAATCCAACAGATACTTCCCGGCAAGACGAAGCCTGTGTAATCAAGCGCAAAGACCTGTGTGCGGAAAATCAGAAATTGGTTCCCGTACTAAAGGATAAAGGAGGACAGTATATTCCTTCCCAGTTAGACGACCTGGACGGAGACGGACTATGGGATGAACTGGCATTCGTATACAACATAAACGAAAAAGAGAAACTGACTTTACAATTAGAATGGATAGATGAAGCGAACTACCCGGCTTTCTCTGTGCGAACCAATGTACATTATGGCAAAATGAAGCGCCCGGGAGTGATAGAAGAGCTGACAACCGACATGCATGGAAAAGAAAACCTGGCACGAGGTGGAGACGATAACAATCCTTATCCCTACCAGACAGACGGCCCATCATGGGAAAACGACAAAATGGGATTCCGCCATTACTTTGACGGGCGAAATTGTAGAGATGTGTTTGGAAAAAGAATACCCGATCTTGTGCTCGATACAGTAGGTATCCGTCCCGACGGAACTCCGGGTGATACCTATCACGTTCTCCGCCCCTGGGGAAGAGACATTATGAGTGCTGCCAACTCTTTCGGACTGGGAGGTATAGCTGTTCAATTGCCCGATACCCTTTTACGTATGGGAGTTACTATAGAAGAAACTGTAGATAATGTGGACTCAACACGTTACACACTTGTTTGTAAAGGCCCTGTGCGCTCTATCTTTAAATTAGACTTTTATGGATGGCAAGTGGGGAATACCAAAGTCGATGTACATGAAACAATGACTATTTGGGCAGGAAAGTATGGATATGAAAATGAGATAACAACTTCTCCTCTACCCGATAACGCAGTATTGGTAACAGGAATTGTAGGAAACTTCAACGATATGCCTCAAAGACTGGAGACTTATGATCGGAAAGTTGTTTCTATGAGTACGCATGACCGGCAAACTTATAATAAGGAGTGGTATATGGGGATGAGTCTCATTATGCCGGTGAGCAACTATTCCGATGTCTTTAATGCGCCCGACAAGGGTTCGGATATCCTGAAAACGTGGTGTGTAAAAATGAAACCCAATGAAGAAGGAAAATACCTGTTCAATGCCTATGCTGCCTGGGAACTGGCAGACGAACAATTTACGAACAGGGATTATTATATGAATATGATTGATAGCTATGCCCGGAATATGGTAAATCCGGTTGTAGTAGAAATATCCAAATAAGTTTTTTGTAATCAGATTGTTTCAGGGATGTATTAGTGAGAGGTGACAAAAGTAAAACTCGCTATCATTAAAACGCAGATGATCGCTAATTGACGCAAAGAATAAATGAATATTTGCGATAAGTTACGTGAATCTGCGTTTATGATATTGTACATGGAAGCTTTCTCCGACTTTTGGGCACACCCTCCTGTTTATAAAATACCAACTTGAAACAGCCCTGTCTCTTCTGTACCGAATAAAAAAACAGGAGCAGTGCCAATTGGCTCCTACCCCTGTTCTTATTTCTTAAAAGCCTTATTGGCTTATTCTTCGTCCAGCAAAATCTCCAGTATCTGGCAAGCCGCTTTCGCTACCGGTGAACCCGGACCGAAAATAGCAGCCACACCTGCTTTATACAAGAAATCATAGTCCTGAGCAGGAATTACACCACCGGCAATCACGATGATATCTTCGCGCCCTAACTTCTTCAATTCGTCAATGATCTGCGGAATCAGTGTCTTGTGTCCGGCAGCCAATGAAGAAACGCCCACTACGTGAACATCGTTTTCAACAGCTTCGCGGGCAGCTTCAGCCGGAGTCTGGAACAACGGTCCCATATCCACATCGAAACCACAGTCGGCATAGCCGGTTGCTACTACTTTGGCACCACGGTCGTGACCGTCCTGTCCCATTTTTGCAATCATGATACGAGGTTGACGTCCCTCTTTCTTCGCAAACTTCTCGGCCAGTTCACAAGCACGCTTGAAGTCGCTGTCGTTTTTACTTTCTGATGAATACACGCCTGATATAGTTCTGATTACTGCTTTATACCGTCCTACAATCTTCTCGCATGCGTAAGAGATTTCACCCAGTGTAGCACGAACCCGGGCAGCTTCTACAGCCAGCTCCAGTAAGTTACCTTCTTTGGTTTCCACGCACTTGGTAATAGCTTCGAGGGCTTTCTGCACTTCAGCTTCGTTACGTCCTTCTTTCAAACGTTTCAGGTTCTCAATCTGCTCCAGACGAACAGCCGTATTGTCGATTTCAAGAATATCAATCGGAGCTTCTTTCTCCAAACGATACTTGTTCACACCTACGATAGTCTGTGAACCGGAGTCGATACGAGCCTGTGTACGGGCAGCAGCCTCTTCAATACGCATCTTAGGGATACCGGTTTCGATTGCTTTCGCCATACCACCCAACTTCTCTACCTCTTCAATCAGTTCCCATGCCTTATGGGCAAGATCATTGGTCAAAGATTCTACATAATAAGAACCACCCCATG